>QZKG01000024.1 GCA_003599855.1 Gaiellales bacterium
CCACGCATGACCAGCGGTTGTCCCTTTCCTCCACGCGGGCGTCGCCGCAGAGGGCGGCCGCGTGGAGCAGGCGGCCCAGGTCCGCCCTTTCCTGCCGCGTGAGGGGCAGCTTCCTGTCTGAGAGTATCGCGCCCGCCGGATCGTAACCCGAGCCGGTGACCGTATAGCTGGACTGGGGCAGGACCACTGCCTTCGCCATCATCTGGTTCATGGTTATGGTCCCGGTCTTGTCCGAGCAGATGACGGTGGTGGAGCCGAGGGTCTCCACCGACTCCAGCCGCCGCACGAGCGCGCGCCGGCGCGCCATGCGGGTGGCGCTCATGGCCAGCGAGAGGGAAAGGGTCGGCAGCAGCCCTTCGGGGACCAGCGCCACGATCACCCCCACGGAGAAGAGGAAGCCGTCGCTGGCGGGAGTGCCCAGGGCGAGGGCGGCGGCGAAGAAGGCGATGCCGGTCAGCACCGCGACAGCCGCGATGGCGCGCACGGCCCGGTTCATCTGGATGCGCAGGGGAGTGGGGCGGCGGACCACCGAGCCGGTGAGCCTGGTGATGCCCCCGAGCCGGGTGGCGCCGCCGGTGCCCGCCACCACCGCCGTGCCCGAGCCCGAGGTGACGAAGGTGCCGGCGAAGACGACGTTGGCGACATCGAGGGGGTCGGCCGGTGGCTCCGCGACAGCTTCGGCTACCCGGGCGACCGGCTCCGACTCACCGGTAAGGGCCGACATGTCCACCTTGAGCCCGGACGAACGGATGACCCGGGCATCGGCAGAGACCCGGTCTCCCTCCCTGAGCAGCACGATGTCCCCGGGAACGAGCCCGGCGGCCGGGATGGTGAGCTTGCGGCGACCCCGCCTGACGCTCGCCGTCTCCGGCAGCAGCGCCGACAGGGACCGCACGGCCCTTTCGGCCCGGTACTCCTGGGCGAAGCTGAACACGCCGTTGACCATGATGACGATGATGATGGCGACCCCCAGCTGGGGCATGCCGCCCACGAAGGCAAGGGCGGAGGCGGCCCAGAGCATCAGGGCGAAGAAGTGGATCAGCTTGTCGAGGAACTGCCTGAAAAGACCCGCACCGCGCGCCCTGGGCAGAACGTTCGGGCCGCTGCGCAGGAGCCGCGCGGCTGCCTCCTGGGGCGACAGGCCCTCGCGGGCGGACCGAAGTTGAGCCAGCGAGGCTTCCGGGGAGAGCGCGGCCGTGCGCTCCAGCACACCCGGCTCCTGGGGTTCCTTCAGTCCAGCCATCTCTCTCCCTTCACGGACGGCTGCTGAACATCGCCCCGGGCCATCGCAGGCCCCATGCAGCCTGGCGCTTCGTGCTTCCCCACACACCATCGGCACGGCTGCTGTCCGCGGTGAGCGCTGAAGAGATGCCTGCCCGCGCCGCCGCGTCCGTGCCGGGAGAACCCTGTAGCCGAAACAGCCTCCCGCATCGATGACGCGATCCAGGAAGGCCGGGAGGGGCAGCGCTCAGGGGGTGCAGGGTTCCGTGGTCGTCACGGTGTCGGTGGAGCCGTCACTGTAATAGGTGGTGCGGGTCACCGTCTGGAAACCGCCAACGCAGGGGGTCGCTCCCTCACCCTCGCCCACTACGTAGCGCTCGGTGGTCGCCGTTGTGCCTGTGGCGGCGTCCGCGCCTTCAGCTCCCTCCCCGCCTGCTTCACCGGCTCCCTCCGGCGCTTCTTCAGCAGGGGCGGGAACAGGTGCGGCCGTCTCCGTGCGCGTGGGGGTCGTCCTGCCCTTCCCGTCCTCTTCCCCGCAGCCCCGCCCGAGAAGGAAAGCCGCAGCAACAAGGGCCGCGGCGGCGGCCGCGATGATCACTATCATGCCGAAGACCTTCCAGGAGTTTCTTCCCCCGCCGGCCATCTGCGCTTCCCTTCTCCGCCTACGTTCAGGTCATGCCGCAAAAGATATGCCCCCGCCACAGGAATTCCAAACCGCTATCGCCCGGGCGCAACGGGGCAATCACGGCGCAGCATCTTCATGGATGCCAGGGGCGTGGTCGTGCGGGAGCGTGATGAACCGGGATCAGGACTTGCGCGACGTCCTGTAGCGCAGCACCATCATGTAGATATATGCCGCCATGGCGAAGATGATCGTGCCGCTGACGACCCAGTGAGGGATGCGGAAGCTCCTGATCGAGGGCGCGAAGGCGATGAGGCCGAAGAGAGAGGCGACTACCGCCACAGCATCCCAGCTGGCCCGCTGCCAGTAGTTGTCTTCCAGGTGCAGCCACATGCCGAACTCGTCGAAGGTCAGGGCCATGCCGATGCCGTAGGCGATGGTGGCCGCCTGGAGCGGCACTCCCCCCGGCCGGCCGAAGATGAGGTACCCGCCCACGCCGGCAAGCAGGAAGATGCCGTAGTTCAAATGGTGGACATGGGTGCCACCCACGTCCAAAAAGCGGTTGCGCAGCGCGCCGGTAGCCATCATCAGCACCAGTGTCCGCGTGAAGACGAAGGTGATGAGGAAAGCTGTCAGCACCAGGCGGGCGCTCTCGGTGATGCCAGGATCGAGGGAGAAGATGGTTGATCACCCTTCTGTCAGGACCGCGCCGGCGGTCAGCCTGTGTCATGTCTGGCGCTACGCCTCTCAGTTCGCCGCAGACCGGACCGATTCCTCCGGCGGTGCCTGGACAGGTAGCTGACTAATATCACTATTTAACCTTCAATTAAAAAGGGTCAGCGTCCGATACATTACCACCGGTTCTTGCTGCGCGGGCCATCCCAGGGGTCGCCGGCAAACCGAGGGACGAGAACCACAATTCAATTCAAGCGTTTGGGGGTGCCATGAGCATTACCGCCATGATTACCGACAAGCTGCCGGAGCCTGGCAGCGCCATGTATCACTTCGGGCAAAGAGGAGCCCAGCCATCAGGAAACGAGACCATCGTGCGCGTCTGGCCCAAGGGGGGCAACCCCTGGTTCGGTGTCTTCCCGCACGGACAATCCGGACACGCTGAAACCACCGGGCTGCACATCTGGCCGTCCACCAGCAAGCTGTTCGTCGTCGCCAGGGGAAGCGGTTTCTTGGTGGATACCAGTAACCCCAACAACTGGAGCGCGGCTCAGCTCTCGCCCATCACCTGCTTCCACAGCGAGGCCATCGATGGCCTGTTTCTGATCAGTGACAACCTCCGGGTCGCGGCCTATTCATCCAGGAAGCTCCTCTGGAAGTCGGCGCAGATCTCGTGGAACGGCATCAGGAACCTGAGGGTGAACAGCGAGGGAGTCATGGGGGAAGCCTGGGACGATCTCTGGGAAGCCTGGGTCTCCTTCCTGATCGACCCCGAGACAGGCAGGCACCAGGGCGGCGCCACCTTCTCCTTCGATCAGTCCTGAGAGGGAAGGCCCAGCCATTCCCGAGCCTCCTCCATGGTGCGGAATATCTCCACGCCCGGCTTGAACGACTGCGTCTGCGACTGGTACATCCGTGCCATGCCATAGATGACGTCCCTGGAGGCGACGATGGCCAGCAGGTGGTCCTTCACGACCTCGGACTTGACCTCGTCGATCCCGACGAACCGGCTGATGCCGGCTGCGGTTACCTGGAAATCATCCACGCCCCTGATGTCGGACAACTCCTTCATGCCAGGGTCGTAATCCGGGTCCGCCAGGAGCCGCCGCTTCATGTCGACGATATCCTCGTCGGTGAGAGTCCCCACAGCAACGGTCAGGATCAGCCCCTCATGCCTGTCAATGGTATAGTCTATCGGCATTCCGCTTCCTCGCGTGCTATTGGTGGCATGGCTACCGGCCAGCATCGGAGGCCGGCCGCCAAGATTATACGAAGAAACCGTACTGCTGTAAATTATCTCGTGCCTGGCGTCCGGGCGGATGCCTTTTGCCCGCCGTCCGTATAGAATGTCTCACTGGAAAACGACCATCATGGAGCAAATCCCGGAATAAATGACCCGATTCGCTTTGAGAAGATCCCGCCTGGCTGTGGCGTCGATACTGACGCTCACGGCGCTCGCCTTCACCGCTTCGTGCGGCGAGGATACCGAATACCGCGCCCTGCTGGATGACCTGACCAACGGCAGTAACGAGAAGCAGTACGAAGCCGCTGTTGAACTCGGCAGGCAGAAGGAACGCCGGGCTGTGGATGCGATGACCCACGTCATCGAGGACGACGACCCCTATGTGAGAGAGGCCGTGGCCTGGGCTCTCGGTGAGATCGGGGACCCGGCCGCCGTCGAGTCCCTCAGCCGCGCGGCCGCCGGGGACGAGAGCGAGACCGTGAGGGAGAACGCCGTCTATTCCCTGGGCCAGATCGGCGACGCCGTCGCGGTGGCGCCGCTGATGGAGATATTCCTGGGGGAGGCACGGCCGAACATAGAGGCCTACGAAGCAGGGCAGGATGAGCCCAACCCGGCGCTGCTGGCTGCCTTCTCCCTCCGGCGCATCGGCGCCCCGGCGATAGCGCCGCTTGCCGCAGCAGCGGGCGATGAAGACCTGACGGTGCGCCGCGTGGCGCTGGCGACCCTGGGCGAGATCGGTCTTGACACCGGCGACTACAGCGGGGTGCCGGCGCTGACGGAGGCCCTCTCCGACGACGAAGCGCTCATACGGGAGACCGCGGCCCATTCCCTGATAATCACCGGCGACCCGGCTTCCCTGACAGGCCTGGAAGCAGCCCTGGAGGCCTGGGGCACCGAACGCATGGCTGGTTTTTTCCTGGGGAGCGGCCAGCAGCAGCTGGTAGAAGCCGCCACCGCCTGGGTCCAGGCCAACGGACTCGACCTGGAAGCTGTCCGCTGCAGCGTGGACGGCAGGGCGAAATGGGGTTCTTTCGACCCTAAGGCGGTAGCGGCAGGCTGCGCCGGTCAGTCAGGTTGAAGGACTGGCGGCCGCGGCCGCCGGGGCATGACTGCCCGCAGCGGTTCTTCCTTTGCGATCCTATCCTCCCCGCGCCATGAAATACACGATGAGGATCCCCACCGCCAGGTCGACCGCCACGAAGATGGAGATCAACATGATGCGCGTCCTGCGGTCCATTCCCGGCTTCACCCCGTCTCCTCGGGCCTCGAACTGGTGGAGACGATGACCGTCTCCCCGGTGCGCAGGTCCTTGAGGAAGATGTCGTCCTTGCCGTTGGCGTCGCCCGGCGCCAGATTCGCCGCGCTGGAGCTGAACGCCACAAGGGCGCCGTCGGGTGTGGCGGCCAGGCATTCGCTGGAGCCGTCGCCGAAGGCTCCGGCGGAGTCGGTGGAAAGGATGTCCACCGTGCCGGCGCTCACATCCTTCCTGAAGATGTCACTCTTGCTGGCCACGTCGCCAGGCGCAAGGTTGTTGGCGTTCGAGCTGAAGAAGACCGTCCTGCCGTCCCGGGAGACCGCCACCGACATGAAGCTGTCGTCTTCTCCCTGGGCCCCGGCGGCGTCGGTGGATACCAGCGTGACCGCGCCGGTCTGGGTGTCCTTGAGAAAGACGTCGCGCTTGCCGTTGGCGTCTCCCTCCACCAGGTTGTCGGCTTCCGATTCGAAAACGACGAAGCGGCCGTCGGCGGAGATGGCCAGGGCGTCGAAGCCGCTCGCCCTGTTGCCCTGCGCGCCTGCCGCGTCGGTGGAGACCAGTGCCAGCGCACCGGTCTGGGTATCCCTGATGAAGACGTCGGTCTTGCCGTTGGCGTCGTTCTCCACCAGGTCCTCAGCCAGCGAGCTGAAAGCAACATAGCGGCCGTCGGCGGAGATGGCGGGGAGGGCGCTCCTGCCGTTGCCGGCGGAGCCCTCGGGGTTGGCTGAAACCTGCTGCAGCGCCCCGCTGGACATGTCCTTGAGGAAGACATCCGTTTCGCCGTTCCCGTCCCCGGGTGCCAGGTTGGGGGCGTCGGAGACGAAGGCGATGAAGCGGCCGTCGGCGGAAATGGCGGGCTGGCGGCTGGTGCCCTCAGCCTGGTTCCCCGCGCCGTCCGCAGAGACCAGCTTCACCCCGCCCGTCTGCGTATCCTTGAGGAAGACGTCGCGGCAGTTGATGTTGGCGCCCACAGCGTTGAGGCAAGTGTCGTTGCCATCCGCAGCCACCAGGTCCGAAGCGTCAGAAGCAAAAGCCACGAAGCGGCCGTCGGCGGAGATGGCGGGCTGCTCGCTGTCCCCGTTGCCCTCGGTCCCAGCCTCGCTGGCGGAGACCAGAGTGGTCGCACCGCTCTCGACGTCCTTGATGAAGACATTCCGGCCCAGGGTGGCGCTCCGGCCCAGGTTGGTGGACTCGGAGGTGAAAGCGACGAAGCGGCCGTCGGCGGAAATGGCGGGCTGGCTGCTGTTGGCATCCCCCTGCTCTTCCGGGGGCCCGACGATCACCGTCCTGGTCTGTGTCCCCTGACCGTTCCCGCCGCAGCCTGCAGCCAGCGCCGCCATGAGCGCCAGCAGAGTGAGCATAACGGTCTTGCCCCGGCCTGAGATGAGGTTCCTGCTTTGCGCCATCCGCCGTCAGTCCTTTCCGGTTGCCTAGCCAGCGTAAAGTTAACGGGAAAGGCCACCGCCGTCAAACCGGGGGCCGGATCCCGCCTTCGCGTAAGTCCCCGGGGCACTAGCGTCGGGGGAGGTGCTTCTCTCCCCTCTCGAGCGCCAGCAGCAGGTCCTGGCTGTCGGAGAGGGTCTCGCTGAAAAGGTCGCCCCGCTCTTCCAGGCGGCCCAAGATGCTGCCGATGCTGAAGGCTGCCGGCGAGAGGCCCGGAGCGACCTCGTCCCAGGCGAGCGGCGTGGAGACCGGCGCCCCGGCGCGGGCCCTGACCGAGTAGACTGACGCTACCGTCTTGCCGCGGGCGTTCTGGAGGATATCGAGATAGACGGGGGCGTCACGCCGTGAGACCGACGGCTCCAGGCTCACCAGGTCGTGCCGCTCCTCGCGGCAGAGGATGGCCACCACCCGGGCGAACTGCCGCGCCTGCCCGTAACTGTAACCGGGCTTGAGAGGCACGTAGACGTGGAGGCCGCTGGCGCCGGACGTCTTGGGATAACCGCGCAGGCCGAAGCTTGCCAGCTTGTCCCGCAACAGCAGGGCCGCCTCGACGCAGTAGGCGAAACCGCCGTCCTCTACCGGGTCCAGGTCGAAGACGATATGGTCCGGGCTCTCGAGGCTACCCACGCGGGAGAGCCAGGGGTTCTGGGAGATGCAGGCGATATTGGCCAGGAAGAGGAGCGTGGCCGCGTCCTCGCAGACGATGAGGTCCACCTGCGCCCCCTTCGCCTCGGAATGGACCGCTACCCGGTTGACCCAGTCCGGTGTCTCCGTCGGCGCCTCCTTCTGGAAGAACGGCTCCGAGCCGTAGCCGTCGGGGTAGCGCTTGAGGGTCAGGGGCCGGCCGCGCAGGTGGGGGAGCAGGAAGGGGGCGACCCGGTAATAGTAATCGATCAGGTCGAACTTGGTATAGCCCTCCTCCGGCCAGAAAGGCTTGCGCAAGTGAGTGAGGCTGACCACGTGGCCGCCCAGGGTCAGCCTGCGGCTGTCCTTGCCCGGGGGCGGCAGCGGCGCTTTCACGCTGGGGGCGTCCGAGGGGGGTCTGTCCTTGGCGGCGTCCGCGGGCGGGGCGTCCACTTCCTGCTCCCGGACCACGTCCCGGGGAGCGACGTCGTCCCTGAGACCCAGGTAAACGGGCTGGCGCAGGCTCCCCTCCCGGGTCCATTCTGCGAACTTCACGCTGGCGACGAGCTCAGGCTTCACCCAGGTGACGCCACGGCCGTCAGGCGGCGCGGCAAAGGGCGGCTCGGCGCTGGCCAGGGGCTCCAGCAGCTCCCCGAGGCGCACCAGCTCCGCCTCGCTGAAACCGCTGCCCACACTGCCGGCGAAGACAAGGTCGTCCCCTTCGTAGAAGCCCAGCAGCAGCGCGCCCAGATGCCGCCGCGTGCCGGCGGGGGCGGTGTAGCCGCCCACGACGAACTCCTGCTCGCGCGTGACCTTCACCTTGAGCCAGTCGCGCGAGCGCCGGCCGCGGTAAGGGCTGTCACGGCGCTTGGCCATGATCCCTTCGAGGCCGTTCTCCCGGGCGGCGGCGAAGAAGGCGGTCCCGCTGGCCTCGAAGATCTCGCTGAGGCGGACGTGCCCGTGGGGCAGCAGCACCCGCTCAAGGATCCCGCGCCTCTCGTCCAGCGGCAGGTCCCGCAGGTCGCGGCCGTCCAGGTAGAGCAGGTCGAAGACGAAGTAGTAGGCCGGGACCCGGGCGGCGGCGCTCCTGATGGCCGCCTCCCCGGTCAGGTTCAATCGCTCCTGCAGAAGCTGGAAGCGCGAAACCCCCCGCTCGTCCAGGGCAACGATCTCGCCATCGGCGATGAGCTCGCGGGCGAGGAAGTTCCCCGCCAGCCCGCCCAGCTCGGGGAAGCGCGGCGCCTGTTCTGTCCCCTTGCGCGAGCGGATGCTCAGGGAGCCGCCGGCGTCCAGTCGCGCCAGGGCGCGCATGCCGTCGTACTTGACCTCGAAAAGATAGCCGGGCGAGTCGAAGGGACCCGCCGCCAGCGTCGCCAGCATCGGCTCCACCGTGGCCGGCAGCGCGGCGGCGCGGCCCACGGTGGCCAGCTCCGGGTTGAGGCCGGCGGGATCGTGGAGGATGATGAGCCACTCGCGGTCGCCTTGCCGTTCCCCTTTCTTCATCCGCACCAGGCTGAACTCGCCGTCGACCCTGGCGCCATGCAGGCGGAAGGTCAGCTTGCCTTTTTCAAGCCCTGAGGCGACGTCATCAAGCGGCTCCCAGGCGCCGCGGTCCCAGATGTCCATGATGCCGGCGCCGTACTGTCCCTTGGGTATCTCCCCCCTGAAATCGAGGTACTCCACGGGATGGTCTTCGACATGCACCGCCAGCTTGCGGGGGTCATGGGGCACGGGCAGGCCCTTGGGCACGGCCCAGGAGATGAGCGCCCCGCCATGCTCCAGCCTCAGGTCGTAGTGCAGGTGGGAGGCATCGTGCCGGTGCAGCACGAAACGGCTGCCAGGCTCCCCGCCTGCGCCAGGCGCCGGTTCGGGGGTCGCCGCGAAGTCGCGCTTCCGCTCGTAATCCCTGAGGCTCATGAAGCGGTCCGGGAGTCGACACCGCCTTCATGCCGGGCGATGCTATCCCTGAGGGCGCTCATGATGTCCACCACCGGCGCCAGCGGCTCGACTTCGGGCACGGTTATCTCCTCCCCCTCGATCTTGCGCCCGATGATCTCCAGCAGCTTCTCGCGGTAGTCGTCGCGGTGCGGCTCAAGATCGAAGCTGCCGGCCATGCGGCTGATGAGGTCCCCGGCCAGTTCCAGCTCCCGGGGGTCGAGTTCCTCCTCACCCCCGTAGGCGGGCAGTTCATCCACGGGGACCACCTCGTCGGAGAAGAACAGGGTCTGGAGCACCAGGAAGCCCTGGCGCACCCAGATAAGCGCCAGGTGCAGCTTCTCCCTGAGGACGAAACGGGCCAGCGCGGCCTTGCCGCCGTCCTCCATCGCCTGCGCCAGCAGGCGGTAGGCCCTGGCGCTGCTCTCCACCGGCGCCAGCAGGTACGGCTTCTGGAAGTAGACGGGGTCGACCTCCCGGATATCGACGAAGCTGATGAGCTCGATGGCATGGCCCTTGCCGAGCATGGCGGCGGCCGCCTTGAAATCCTGCTCCTCCATCACGACGTAGCGCCCCTTCTCGAACTCGTAGCCCCGGACGATCTCCTCGCTCTCGAGAGCCCTACCGTGGGCCGGGCAGGTCTTGACATACTTCACCGGCACGCCGTCCTCGGCATGCAGCAGGTGGAAGGAGACGCTGCGGCTCTTCGTCGCCGGATGGAGCGTGACGGGGATGTTGACCAGGCCGAAGCTGATCGGCCCCGACCAGATTGCGTGCGGCATACTCTCTCCCTGGTTAGTTTCCCGGCATGGCGCCGGGCCGCCAGGGTTCAAGTATTCCCCGGCAGCACAGAACCAAAACGGCCCCTGCCGCGCTTTCGGGTTATCATTCCACCAATAAAACCCAACACCTGCGCCTTGGTTTTGTTCCCATCCGGTCCGCCAGATGTTAAACTTGTGGATGCAAAATCCACAACGCGGGGGTGTTGTAACATGACCGGGAGAATCAAGGGGGCCCGCAGGCCTGTCGTCTACTGGGCGATATGTCCGGAGTGCTTCACTTATATCTGGGCGGAGGATAGATCCATATCGCGGGAAGAGAACCTCGATTGTCCCTATTGCGGCGGCAGTATCTCGCTGCTGGGCGGCGCGGAGCTCTCGGACAACTGCAAGAAGCTCCAGGTGCTCATGGAGGACATCGAGCGGCAGATATGCGACCTGCCCGCGGCCATCGACATCCACCGGTTCCTCTCCGAGCAGGTGGACTACATCGCCCAGGCGTTCAACGACCGGCTCGACGGCATCCAGGAAGAGAAGGATATCGCTGCGCTGAGATAATGCGTGGTCAGCCTCGATCCAGATATATTCGAGCAGGTCGTGGCGGTCAGCCACGAGGCGGCGAGGCCGGGTGAGTACCGCCCGCTGCCGGACGAGCTGGACGCCGGCGTGCGGGAAGCGCTCGCTTCCCTGGGGATAAATAGACTCTACCTCCATCAGGCTGACGCCTGGGCCCAGGCGGCGGCCCGCCGACACGCCGTCATCACCACCCCCAGCGCCAGCGGCAAATCCCTCTGCTACAACCTCCCGGTGCTGGACGCGCTGGCCCGGGACGACAGGAAGCGGGCGCTCTTCCTCTACCCCACCAAGGCGCTGACCCAGGACCAGGTGCGCAAGCTGCAGGCGCTGAAGCTGCCCTTCGTCAGGCCGGGCGTCTACGACGGCGACACGCCCACGGACCAGCGGCCCGCCATCCGCAGGCGAGCCAACATCATCCTGACCAACCCCGACATGCTCCACCTGGGCATCCTGCCGCACCGGGACACCTGGGAGGATTTCTTCTTCAACCTCGAATACGTGGTGGTCGACGAGGCCCACACTTACCGGGGGGTCTTCGGCTCCCACATGGCCAACGTCCTGCGGCGGCTGCGGCGCGTCTGCCGCGTCTACGGCAGCGAGCCGGTGTTCCTGCTGACCACCGCCACCATCGCCAATCCGGGGGAGCTGGCGGAATCCCTCACCGGCCTCGAGTTCGAGCTGGTGGAGCGGGACGGCTCCCCCCGGGGTGAGCGGCAGATCGTCTTCTGGAACCCGCCCTTCATCGACGAGGCCCTGGGCATACGCCGGAGCGTCTTCACGGAGGCCGCGGTCCTGTTTGCCGACCTGGTGGCACAGAAGACGCGCACGATGGCCTTCGCCCGCACCCGCAAGGGCACGGAACTCATCTACAAGTATGCCCGGGAGCGGCTCGAGGAGCTCCGGCCTGAGCTCGCCGGCGCCGTCTCGCCTTACCGGGGCGGTTACACTCCGGCGCAGAGGCGGGAGATAGAACGCAGCCTCTTCGAGGGCGAGCTCTACGGTGTCATCGCCACCAGCGCCCTGGAGCTGGGCATCGACGTGGGCGGCATCGACGCCGTCATCAGCGCCGCCTTCCCTGGCACGGTGGCAAGCCTCCGGCAGCAGTGGGGCCGGGCCGGGCGCGAGGGCAGCCGCAGCCTGGCGGTCTTCATGGCGGGGCAGGACGCCCTGGACCAGTTCTTCGCCGCCCACCCTGAAGAGCTGCTCGAACGCGACGTGGAGGAGGCCATCGTCGACTTCCAGAACGAGTACATCTTTGCCGGACACCTGGGAGCGGCCGCCTACGAGGCGCCCCTGGGGCCGGAGGACGAGGAGCTGTTCGGGCCGTCGATGATGCTGAACATCGAGTCCCTCAAGTACGAGGGCAAGCTGCGGGAGAGCAACGGGCGCTTCATCTGGGCGCAGCCGGGCTTCCCCGCCGCCGGCCTCAACCTGCGTTCCACCTCGGCGGATTCCTTCACCATAGTCATCGAGGACACCGGCGACGTCCTCGGCGAGGTGGAGGCGGAGAGGGCATTCGTCTTCATCCACCCCGGCGCCATCTACATGCACCTGGGCGAGACCTACCAGGTGCGCCGGCTCGACCTCGAGGGCCGGGTGGCGCTGGTGCGGCCGGTGCTGGCTGACTATTACACCCAGCCGAAGAAGGAGACCAGCATCGAGATCATGGACCGGGTGTTCCTGCGGACGGCGGCGGGGGTGGGGCTCTCCTTCGGGCGCGTGATCGCCACCGAGCATGTGGTGGCCTACCAGAAGAAGTCGCTCTCGGAGAACCAGGTGCTGGAGATCGTGGAGCTGGATCTGCCCGAGCAGGAGTTCCGCACCGAGGGCATCTGGTTCCCCGTGGGCGACGAGGTCCTGGCGGGCATCGAGCCGCCGGAGGTGCTGGGGGGCCTGCACGCGCTGGAGCACGGCCTCATCGCCCTGCTGCCCCTCTTCGCCATGTGCGACCGCTGGGACATCGGCGGCCTTTCCACCGAGATGCACTGGCAGGTGGGCGGACCGGCCATCTTCATCTATGACGGGCACCCGGGGGGCATCGGCATCACCCGCCGGGGCTTCGACCGGTTCGAGGACGTGGCGGCTAGAGCCGGCAGGATGATCTCTTCCTGCCGCTGCGAGTCCGGCTGCCCCTCCTGCATCCAGTCGCCCAAATGCGGCAACCTCAACGAGCCACTGAGCAAGGCGGCGGCGGCCCTGATGCTCGAGCGGATGACCGGGGGTTTTCATGAAGGCCAGGCGGCGAAAAGGTCCTGACGGATGCCGCCGGCCGTTATAGGATAGTGTCGCGAGCGGACGATCGACGATGGAGGCTTGAGGATGATGACAGCTGGCCCATCACGATATGTTGCGGTGATCGGCGCGGGCAGGTGCGGCGGGGAGCTGGCCGCGGCTGCGGCGGAGGTGGGGCGCCTGCTGGCGCGCGCCGGCGCGACGCTCATCTGCGGCGGCATGGGCGGGGTCATGGAGGCCGCCTGCCGCGGGGCCCGCGGGGAAGGCGGCGTCACCATCGGCATCCTGCCGGACCTGAGCCGCGCCGGCGGGAATCCCTACCTGGACTACTCCATCTGCACCGGAACAGGCCACGCCCGTAACCTGGCGGTGGCGGCCAGCGGTGATGCGGTGATAGCCGTGGGCGGCGAGGCCGGCACCCTCTCGGAGATCGGGCTGGCGCTCAAGTGCGGCCGCCCGGTGGTGCTGCTGGCAAGCTGGGACATCCGCCAGGGCGGGGAGCTTCCCGGGGGCGTCCGCGAGGCTTCCACACCGGCGGAAGCGGTGGAGCTGGCGCTGGGACTGATCAATCCCCCCTAGAGAGCCGGCTCAATGAAGCTTTCAATCAGGGACGTACTCGAAGGCCGCCAGGATAGCAACGATGAAGGCGCTGATGAAAAAAGTGATGATGTTCTTCTTGCGCAGCGACATATATACTGATTATCTTCCTGCCGGCGGCGGCATACAAGCGGGCGACCAGAAAATCTGACCTGTTCCGTCAGGATTATGGCACAAAATAAAGTCTTGTCAAATACCATATTTCATGATAGACTTCGCCCACTCAGCTGCTAGGGGGCGCTCATCAAGGTTTGTTCAGCAGAGTACGCTGGGAAATCTTTGAAAAGGAGGTATGGGGATGAAGAAGGCATACGAGAAGCCTGCCCTCGTCAAGCACGAGAACTTGAAGGCCATCACCTTCGAGTGCCCGGACTGGCAGTGCAGCGTCACAGTGCCCGGTCCGCCGGCGTAAGCAGGCACCGGATAAAGTAGCACACAAGAGGCGCGCCGCAAGGCGCGCCTTTTCATTTCCTCGGTCTCAGGACCGGAACTGCGCCAGGATATCGGCGCCGCCGGCCTCGAGCATCCTCTTTGCCAGCTCCTCACCCAGGGCCGCCGCGTCATCCACCGACCCCTCATGCCCCATCCTGACATTGCGGCTGCCGTCCAGGGAACCCAGGTAAGCGTCCAGCTTCAGCCGGTCATCCACGACCCTGGCGTGGGCGCCGATGGGCACCTGGCAGCCCCCTTCGAGCTCGTGGAGCAGGGCGCGCTCAGCTAAGGCCGCGCCCCTGGCGGCGCTGTCGTCGATGAGGCGCAACAGCTGCCGGACCGGGTTATCGCTCCGGCGGCACTCCACCGCGATCACCCCCTGGCCCACGGCGGGCACCATCACATCCTCCGGGAAGTAGAAACCGATATCGCCCTCGCGCTCCAGCCGTTTCACCCCGGCAGCAGCCAGCACCGTGCCGTGCAGCCCCTCTTCCCCGATCTTGCGGATGCGGGTCTCGACGTTCCCGCGGATGTCCACTATCTCCAGGTCGGGCCTGAGGGATAGCAGCTGGGAGCGCCGCCGCAGGCTGCTGGTGCCGATGCGGGCGCCCTGCGGCAGCTCGTCAAGGCTGCCGGCGCGGCCGATAAAGACGTCGCGGGGGTCTTCCCGCTCGCTGAAAGCCGCGATCATCAAACCCTCGGGCAGCTCCGTCGGCAGGTCCTTGCAGCTGTGGACGGCCAGGTCGACCTCTCCCCGGAGCAGTTCGTTCTCGATCTCCTTGACGAAGAGGCCCTTGTCGCCTATCTGCGCCAGGGGGGAATCGAGGATCCTGTCGCCGGAGGTGACGATAGTCCTCACCTTGACCGAGAGCTCGACGTTGGCGCTCTGCAACAGCCAGGATACATGGCGCGCCTGGAACAGGGCCAGGTCGCTGCCCCGGGTGCCGATGGCTACGAATCTTACCTTGTTGTCTCCCAGCTTCAGTCCCTTCCTTCTGAAGTGCCGTTGAGCTTGAACAGGCGCCGCATGGACTCGATATACAGATACCCGCCCCGCTCGTTAGCCGCGTGCTTGAGCTCCACCGTAGGGCTGTGCAGCAGCTTGTTCACGATCCCCGCCGCCATCGCCTCGATGCGGTTGCGGTCACCCTCCGAGAGGGAGTCCAGCTTGCCCAGGACCCGCTGGAGCTCCGCGCGCTTGATCTCCTCACCCATCTCCCGGAGCGCCGTGATCGTCGGCACGACCTCCAGGGACGACATCCAGTGGATGAAGTTGTCGACCTCCTGGGAGATGATGCTCTCAGCCTTGCGCGCTTCCTTCTCCCGGGCGCCGGCGTTGACGGCGGCCACCTCGTTGAGGTCGTCGATGTCGTAGATGAAGGCGTTGTTGACGTCGTTGACTCCGGGATCGATGTCCCTGGGCACGGCGATGTCGATGAAGAAGATGGGCCGGTTGCGGCGCATGCGCATCGCCCGCTCCACCTGCCCCTTGCGCACCACGTAATGGGGCGCCCCGGTGGAGCTGATGAGGATGTCGGTAATCGGCAGGTAGTCGGCCAGCCCCTCGAAGGGCACGGCGCGCCCGTCGAACTTCTCTGCCATCTCCCGGGCGCGCTCGATGGTGCGGTTGGCCACGAAGATGTTCTCGATGCCCTCGTCGACGAGGTAGGTGGCGGTCAGCTCGGTCATCTCGCCGGCCCCGATGAGCAGCACCGTCCTGCCCCTGAGGTCCTCGAAGACTTTCTTGGCCAGCTCCACGGCGATGGAGGATACCGAAACCGGGTTCTCGCCGATCTTGGTCTCCGTGCGGACGCGCTTGCCCACCTCCAGGGCGTGCCGGAAGAGGCGGTTTAGCAGGATGCTGGTGCTCTCACGCTCATGGGAGTCCTCGTACGCCTGCTTGATCTGGCCGAGGATCTGGGCTTCGCCCACCACCATCGAGTCGAGGCTGGCGGCCACGCGATAGAGATGGCTCACCGCCTGCTCGCCCTCATGGAAATATGTACAACCCTCCAGCTCCCGCCGTTCGACGGCGGCGGTGCGCGCCAGCGCCTCCAGCAGCTCGCGCCGGCCGACCTCCGGCCGCGAGGAGACCACATACACCTCGGTGCGGTTGCAGGTGGAGAACGGCACGACCTCGGTGATGGACTCGTCGTCGAGGAGCGTCCCGGTGAGAGAGACGCAGCTGGCGTCGTTGAGCGAGACCTGCTCGCGCAGCTCCACCGGCGCAGTCTTGTGGTTTATCCCTAGAACCGCGAGATGCACTTGTCGATCTCCGACTTCACGGCGGCCTCGCCACCCCGGCGCATGGCCCCCACCAGGTCCAGCCCGGCCAGCCCGGCAAGGCACTGCCTCTTCTGTTCCTCGTCGCCCACCCGCGAGATCACCCCGGCGCGGGCGCTCTTGAGCATCTCCAGCACCGGCCCCCACTCGGCGGGGAACTCCTGTTCCAGCCTCTCCCGAATATGCCTGGACAAAGCCGGCAGCGCGCCCCCCGTGGAGACCGTGATGAGCAGGTCGCCGCGGCGGACCCTGGACGGGACCTGGAAGGCGCAGCGTTCCGGCTGGTCAACCACGTTGAGCAGCACCCCCAACTCGGCCGCCTCGCGGGTCACGGCGCTGTTCACCGTTTCGTCATCGGTGGCGGCGATGGCCAGGAACGCCCCCGCCAGGTCGCCGGCGCCGTATCCTCTGGCCTCGTGCTGGAAGCCCTCCAGTCCCCGGAAAGCTTCGTCAAGCCCGGGGGCGATGACCCGCACGCGGGCGCCGCACTCCAGCAGGTCTCCCACCTTGCGCGCGGCCACCTTGCCGCCGCCGATGACGACGCAATGCCTGCCCTGCAGGTTGAGGTTAGCTGGGTACAGGACCACGGACCGCTCCTTTAAGCGTATGCGTGCAGGCCCGAAAGCAGGAAGTTCACGCCAAAGTAAGTGAACAGGACCACCGCCATGCCGGTGACGGCGATGAGCGCCGAGTGCCGGCCGCGCCAGCCCAGGGTCAGGCGCGTGTGCAGGTAGGCCCCGTAGTAGAACCAGGTGATGGCCGACCAGGTCTCCTTGGGATCCCAGCCCCACCAGCGTCCCCAGGCGATGTCGGCCCAGATCGCCCCGGTGGCGATGCCGATGGTGAGCATGGGAAAGCCGATGGCGATGGCGCGGTAGCTGACTTCATCGAGCACGTCGAGGGACGGCAGGCGGGTGGAGAAAGCCGGGCGTGCGGCGCCGCGGCCGGCCAGCGAGCCCAGTATGAGCCCCAACAGCAGACCCACCGCCAGGCTGCCGATGATCTTGATGATGTCGATGCCGGCGTAGATCTTGTCCGGGTTGCCCGCCGCGTCGATGACCATTTCCGGCTCGGACCACCAGGAGCCGAACCAGAGGCCCAGCACCGCCCCCAGCCCCGCCAACAGCAGCACGAAAGCCGTCTTGACGTTCTCGTACTGCTTCTTCAGCAGGTATTCCTGGACGATGTAGAAGAACCCGGCGCCGAAAGCCAGGGCGAAGAGCCCGTAGGCGATCATGGCGATGCTGACATGGATCCAGAGCCAGTAGCTCTGCAGCGCCGGCACCAGGTCGGCCGGGTCCTCGTAGAATATCAGCGCCACCAGCGAGATGAGGAAGGCGCTGGGGACGACGATCGCCCCGGCCGACTTCACCGGGTAGAAACGCTCGGTGATGATGAAAGCCAGCACCACGCCCCAGGCGAAGAGCGACAGCGACTCATAAGTATCGGACATGGGCGCGTGGCCGGAAGTATACCAGCGCAACAGCAGCGACGCTGTCTGGGCGACCAGGCCCAGCGCCAGCAGGACGAACCCCATCACGACGGCGCGGCGGTTGCGGGTCACCAGGTGCCAGATGTACAGCACGCTGCTCACCAGGTAAGTGATGACGGTGGCGATGAAGAGTATCTCTTCCGCAATGACCAGATTGTCGGTGTTAAGCATCTGTGCCCGCCTCCTGTCGCGGTTCCTGTACCAGCCCGGCCTTGACCTCGTTGAAGTCCCGGGCAAAACTGACTTTCATCCGGTTGGAGCGTCCGCCCACCAGCAGCGCGCCCGACTCGTCGACCCTGGCCCAGATCCGCCGGTGCGGGATATAGAGCGCGAGCGTGATGCCGCCCATCATCAATACGAAACCTGCGTAAACGAGCAGCTTGCCGGGCATGTAGTTGACTTCGAGGATGGTCGCGTACTGGCCTGTCTCCGTCGTGTCGTAAGCAGACTGGTGAAAGTTGATCGAAGTCGACCCCAAAAAGTTTAACACAGGATTGGCCCCCGCCGGGTTCACCCGCATCGGCCCGTTGACCGTGATCGTCTGGCGGGCGAGGGTCTGGCCGTCCTGGGTCACCTCCAGGTCACTGGAATAGTCCACCGGCCGGTAGCCTTCCACCAGCCCGCGCTCGTCCAGCACCGGGATGAAGTCGACGCTGAACCTGTGGTTGGTGACCCGCATCATGGTATGGGGCACGTCGACGGTGGAACCGTCGGGGATATAGAGCTGGTCGGTCCAGCCCATCATGCCGCCGATGATGCCGCCGACCCCGAGGAAGAGGAAGCTCAGGTGGAAGACGATGGACGAGAGGGCGGCGAAACGCCCTTTCTCGGCCAGCACCGAGCCTGAGGGCGCCTGGTGGATGCGGTAGCGCCGTCCGGAGATAGCGCGCCTGAAGTCATCCAGGCTGCGCCCGGGGAAGCTGTCGGTGAACGGCTGGTTCGCGATGAAGGAAGACCGCACGTCCACCCTGGGGTGTATGGCGTTCTTGAGGGTGACGCGCAGCCGCTTGTAGATGCACCAGGTCAGGTTGGTGGCCAGCAGGAAGAGCAGGAAGAGGAACCAGCGTGAGTAGTACATGTCGAACAGACCGATGGCATTGTAGAAGTCGTAGAGGGGGTTGTTGACCCAGCCGCTGGTGGCCACCTGGTCCTTGTTGGGCAGGATCGTGCCGATGACCGAGATGATGAGGATGACGAACAGCAGGGTCAGCGCCAGCTTCATCGATACCAGCATGCGCGAGACCCGCTTGCCGGTGAGCCCCAGCACAGACAGCGTCAGGCCGATATCCAGGAGCGCCAGCAGCCAGCGCAGGTCATCGCCGCTGGTATGGCGGTAATAGTAGATGGAGAGGACGACGTCGGCGAAAAGGAAGATGAGCGCCAGCGTCCCCGTCACGAGGAAGGCTGCCGCGCCCTGGGGGGCCCCCTGCCCTGCGTCTTTTGTTTTACCCTCAGCTCTTTCGATTCCGCTCAATCTTGCTCCGTGGCCCTGAGAGCCCGTCTCGCCGGGTGGACGTCGGACCTGCATGCCATCACGCCCGGCATCCCTTTTTTCACACATGCGGGACGGGTACATCGTTTGCCAGCTACAGGAACAGCCTGCTCCACGCCAAAAAGGCACGGCTATACCCCTTGGCTGTCGACCTCGGAAGAGCTTCGTCTCGTGTTGCCCGCGTGGGGACGATCATGCCCCACCGCTTCATTGTACTGGTTTTCCGGCTGATTTATAACCCGCGACACAATATTTTGACGGTTTCCGGGCATAAACGCCCGGGCCTGCCTGTCCGCCGGCAGCCGCTATTCGACAAAATATCGCATGCTGACCTTCTTGAACTCGCGGCTGCTGAACAGCAGCGAGTAGGAGTCGATGCCGACCTGTCTCGCGAGGGCAGCGGCTATCCGCTCGCACTCCCCCTCGGTGGCGGCATGGATCATGGCGAAGACGTTGTACTGCCAGCCGCCGGCACGGGGGCGCTGGTAGCAATGGCTGACCTCGCCCGCGTCCGCCAGCGCCCTGCCCACCTCGTCCACCCGCTCCTCGGGGACATCCCAGGCGCTCATGGCGTTTGCCTTGTAACCCAGGCGCTGGTGTCTCACCATGGCGCCGAAGCGACGGATGGTCCCGTCCTCCACCCACCGCCGCACCGTTTCCACTACCTCTTCCTCCGTCATCCCCACCCTGGCGGCGATGTCGGCGAACGGCTGCGGCGTCAGGGGGATGTCCTCCTGCAGCTGCCGCACCAGCTCCTGCTCCCTGTCGTCCAGGCGGCTAGTCATCGATCACCGGCAGGTCCACCTGGATCTTGAACAGGCGCTTGGCGGGCAGGTCCAGGATCGGCCCGATGCCGGCGCGCGACTCGATCTCATCGAGGATCTCGCGGATGCGCTCCCGGCTGGGGGCGATCAGGGTGAACCAGACGTTGTAGTGGTGGTTGCGTTCGTAGTTATGGGTCACGTTATGGTAAGCGTTGATGGCAGCGACGGCATCCTCCAGTTTTTCCTGCGGGATGTGGACGGCGCAGAGGGTGCTGGCGTATCCCAGGCGGCGGGAGTCGAAAGAGGCCCCGATGCGGCGGATCTCACCTGAATCGTGGATGGCGCTGACCCGGCCGATGACCTCCTCCTCACTGATGCCGAGCTCCTCGCCGATGGCGGCCCAGGGGCGCTCCGTGACCGGGAAACCGGCCTGGATGAGTGTGATCAGTTGTTTGTCTATGATATCCAATGATCCTGCCTGCGCACCGTTCGCTAACCCCGCTCTCCTTTTCTCGCCTTCGGCTGGTAGACGCAGAACGGCTCCTCGTCCAGGTAGTCGCCCGTCAGCTCGTAGGCCCGGGCGCGGCAGCCGCCGCAATAACGGCGGTACTCGCAGTAACCGCAGCGCCCGTGGTAACCGTCGAGGTCACGCATCTGGTTGAACACGGGAGAATTATGCCACACTTCACCGAAGCTCGCCTCACTGAGGTCGCCGCACTTCACGTCCAGGAAGCCGCAGATCTGCAGCTCGCCCTTGTAGGAGATGAAACAGAAGCCCTGGCCACCGAGGCAGCCCTTGGCCCGCGCGTCCATGCCGAAAGTCTCCGGGTTCACCTTCCTGCCCTCGGCGTGGGCGCGCTGCCGGAGGATGCGGTAGTAATGCGGCGCGCAGGTGGGCTTGAAATGGAGCGGCACCTGGTCACGCTGGTCATAGACCCAGTTGAGCGTCTCCTCGTACTCCTCTGGGGTCAGTTCCTGGTCGGCCAGCTCCTTCCCCCGGCCGGTGGGAACCAGCAGGAAGGGGTGGAAAGCCACCGCCCCCTTGTCGATGGCCAGCTTGAGGATGTCGGGGAGCTCCTTCAGGTTCACCTGGGTGACGGTGGTGTTCACCTGGATCTCGATGCCAGCCCGTTTCGCCGCCTCGATGCCCTTCATCACGTCGTCGAAAGCGCCCGGTACGCGGCGGAAGTCGTCGTGGGTCTCAGCCGTCGCCCCGTCGATGCTGAGGCTGATGCGGTCGATGCCCGCCTCCTTGAGGCGCCGGGCGTTCCCGTCGTCCAGCAGGGTGCCGCAGGGGGACATCACCATCTTCAGTCCCTTGTCGGTGCCGTAGCGGGCGATTTCATACACGTTCTCCCGGAGCATCGGGTCGCCGCCGGTGAGGATGACGATGGGCTTGCCCACGGCGGCGATCTCGTCGAGGACCTGGAAGCACCGCTCAGTGCTGAGCTCGCCGGGGTACGGTCCCTTGTCGGCCGCCGCCCGGCAGTGGCGGCAGGAAAGGTTGCAGCTGCGGGTTATCTCCCAGGCCACCAGGCGCGGCGGCGGGATGGCGCCGGCCCCGCTCCCGCGGGAAGCCCCGTGAGGATGGCCGGCAGGGCCGCCCTGGCTGTGGGGGTGGCCCGCCCGATGGCCGCCCATGTCAGCTGATCTCCTCATCGGTCAGATAGCAGGCCGGGTCCGGCGCCCAGGGGTCGCCGGTGACCAGGTCGGCCCGCACCCTCAGCGCCCCGCCGCAGGCATCGAAATACCTGCAGGTGGCGCAGCGGCCGTGGATGTGGCTCCGGCGGTCCTTCAGGCCCGCCATCAGGAGGTCGGAGGTATCCATCCAGATCTCGCTGAAAGGGCGCTCGCGCACATTGCCGAAGCTGTGATGCATCCAGAACTGGTCCGCGTGGACGTTGCCCTGGAAATCGATGTCGCCGAAGCCCACCCCCGAGCTGTACATGCCGCCGCCGTTCCACTTGAGCAGCTTCATCACGGCCTCGGCCCGCTCGGGGTCCTCCTCCCTGAGTTTCATATAGAGGTAAACTCCGTCCACGTGGTTGTCGACGGTGAGGATGTCCTTGTCGAGCCCGCGCTCGTGCATGTCGCGGGTGCGCTCGAGGATGATGTCCAGGGCGTCGCGGCTCTCGGTGTGGGTGAGGTCGTCGCTCTCCTTGCCCCGGCCGGAATAGACCAGGTGATAGAAGCAGGCCCGGTCGATGCCCTCGGCCTCGATGAAATCGAAGATGTTGTGCAGGTCCTGGTAGTTATGGCGCGTGAGCGTGAGCCTCAGGCCCACCCGCTGATCCACCGCCTTGCAGTTGCGGAAGCCCGCCATCGCCTTCTCGAACGCCCCCTGCTTGCCGCGGAACTCGTCGTTGACGGCGCCGATGCCGTCGAGGCTGATGCCCACGTAGGTGAAGCCGATGTCCTTGATCCGCTGCGCCACCTCGGCGGTGATAAGGGTGCCGTTGGTGGAGAGGGTCGGGCGGATGCCCTTCGACACAGCGTAGCCTGCCAGGTCGAAAACATCCTTGCGCATCAGCGGCTCGCCGCCGGAGAACAGGAGGGCGGGTATCTGGAACGCCGCCAGGTCGTCGATGAGCGCCTTGCCCTCATCGGTGGTGAGCTCGCCCGCGTACTTCTTCGCCTCGGAATCGGTGTAGCAGTGCACGCACCTCAGGTTGCAGGTGCGGCTGATGTTCCAGGCGACTACCGGGCGCCGCTCGGCGGCGGACTTCGGCTGGCGCGGGATGTAGGGGGCGCCCTTCATCTCCCCCTTCCCCCGGTGGCCGTGGCCGTAGCGCAGGGAGTCGGCGGGCGTGTCGCGGTCGCAGTAAAGTCTGGTGATGTCGATCATGGTTACTCCTGTCTGTCCCGGTCAGCCGCGGTTGAGGGCGGCGTCGGCTTTTAGCGCTTCCACCAGTCCCGGAATGGTGTACTCCTCCGCTACCAGGTCGACCCTCAGGCCCAGTTCGCGGGCCGTGTCAGCGGTGATGGGACCGATGCAGGCGACAGTGACCCCGGGCGGGAGGCGGGTCAGGTCGTACCCGTCCAGGAGCGCCGCGAAATTCCTGACCGTCGAGGAGCTGGTGAAGGTGATGGCGTCGATGTCGCCGGCCTCCAGCATCTCCCTGAGCTCGCCGGAGCCGGACCGGTCGAGCACGGTCTCGTAGGCCGGGACGACGTCCACCTCGGCGCCGGCTTCGGCCAGCTTCTCGGGCAGGATCTCCCGCGCCTCGCGGGCGCGGGGGATGAGCACCCGCTGGCCGGAGACGCCCAGGCCCAGCAGACCCTCGATGACGGCCTCGGCGCGGTACTCTGCCGGGACGAAATCGAGCCTGAGGCCGCGGCGTTCGAGGGCGGCGGCGGTGGCGGGCCCGATGGCCCCCAGCCTGACCCCCCTGAGGTCACGCACGTCGCCGGCCAGGTCGACCCGGCTGAAAAAATGTTCCACGCCGTTGACGCTGGTGAAGAGCAGCCAGTCATAGTAAGGGACGTCCGACCCCCGCAGCCGGGCGACGGCTTCGTCCAGGGCGGCGTAACCGTCCGCGGGCGGCTCGACCCTGATGGTGGGGAACTCCACCGGCTGGGCGCCCGCCCGGGCCAGGGCCGCCGAGAGGTCGCTCGCCTGGCTGCGCGAGCGGGTGACGACGACGCGCTGCCCGAAGAGCGGCCTGTCCTCAAACCAGCGCAGTTGCTCCCTGAGGCCCACCACCTCGCCGACGACGGTGATGGCCGGCGCCCTGAAGCCGCTCTCCTCCACCTGCGCGGCGATGTTCTCGAGAGTGCCGGTGAGCGTCTCCTGCCGGGGCGTCGTGCCCCAGCGGATGAGCGCCACCGGCGTGTCCGCCGGCCGGCCGTTGGCCACCAGCTTCTCTACTATATATGGAAGGTTCCTGACCCCCATCAAAAAGACGAGCGTTCCCACGCCGGTGGCGATCCTGTCCCATTGGATCGTGGACTGGTCCTTGGACGGATCCTCGTGGCCGGTGATGAAGGCTACTTCGGTGGTGATGCCCCTGTGGGTGACGGGGATGCCGGCATAGGCGGGGACGGCGTAGGCCGAGGAAATCCCCGGCACCACTTCGAAGGGCACCCCGGCCTCCCGGAGGGCGAGGGCTTCCTCGCCGCCGCGGCCGAAGATGAACGAGTCGCCGCCCTTGAGGCGGACGACCACCTTGCCGGCGCGGCCCTTGTCCACCAGCAGCCGGTTGATCTCTTCCTGCCCCATGGTGTGGTCGCCGCCCTTCTTGCCGACGTAGATCAGCTCCGCCTCCGGCGCAGCGTACCCCAACAGCGGTTTGCCCGCGAGGTAATCGTAGACGACCACCTCGGCGCGACCCAGGCATTCCACCCCCTTGAGGGTGAACAGGCCCGGGTCTCCGGGGCCGGCGCCTACCAGGTAGACCCTGCCGGCAGCGCCGCTCCCGGGCTCACGGCCCATGCCCTTGCCGTCCGTTCCCATATCTGCCTTCCCCTGATTATCCATGCCCGGTCCCGGTGTTCCTGCCATGAGGATATTTTAACCCTTCCGGGGCCGCGCAAATAAAAGATTTGTCACAAATCCCCCTCAATACCGTAGATTTCCCATCACCGGCCCTCATGGTAGGCACAACCCCAGTATCTCCTCGGGCTTGTCGAAGAAATAATCCGGCTCCAGCTCCCTGAGCCTCACCGCCGGGAAGATCCCCCAGCTCACCGCCGCCGTGGCCATGCCGGCGGCCTGGCCGGCCTTGATGTCGAAGGGGCTGTCGCCGATGTAGATGGATTCGTCCGGGGTGACGTCGAGCTTGCGCATGGCCAGCTGCAGCGGCTGGGGATGGGGCTTGTGGTTGTCGGTGTCGTCAGTGGTGACGATGACGTCGAAATGATGCTCGATGGGGATGTAGTGGAGCGCCATGTCCACCACCCTGCGGCTCTTGGAGGTGACGATGCCCAGCAGGGCGCCGCGCTCCCTGAGGGTGACCAGCAGCTCCTCGATGCCGTCGTACTCGCGGATATACTCGCCGTGGCGGGCATGGTTGAACACCCGGTAAGTGTCGTAGAGCTCCTGGGCGCGCTCCCGGTCGAGCAGCTCCATCTGCTTGTCCAGGGGCTGGCCGACGTTGGCCATCAGCACCTCGTCGGGCAGCTCCTCCCCCAGCACCTCGCGGGAGGCATGCCTGAACGACTGCCGGATCAGCTCGGTGGTATCGATGATCGTGCCATCGAGGTCGAAGAAGAAACCCCTGTAGCAGCGGTCAGGCGGATTCAGGAACACCACTTATTCCTTTCCCTCGTGCCGGTTTAACAGCAGGTCCAGGTCCCAGTTGCGGATTATCTCCATTCCGGCGAGGTTGGTCAACGCGAAGTGTATCGGCGTCACCGAGATCTTGTTCTCGCTGATGGCATGAAAGTCGGTTCCCTCCTCCTCGTGGTACGAGGGGTCATCACCGTAAATCGTGTAATGCTTGCGGCCTGGATGCCCATCGTCACCGGCCTGCTCCTCCACCAGCTGGTCGCGGTAGATGCGCTTGCCCAGCCTGGTGACCTCGGCCCCGGCGAGCTCCTCAGCAGGGAGATTGGGAGAGTTGATGTTGAGCAGTATCGTCCCGGGCAGGTGGTTGTCGATGATCTTCCGGGCCATCTTCGCGGTGAAACCGGCCACCGCCTCGAAGAAATAACGCTCACCCCGGTCGATCGAAACAGCGATGGCGGGAATGCCCAGGATCAGCCCCTCGAAGGCGGCCGCCACTGTGCCCGAGTAAGTGATGTCGTCACCCAGGTTGGGCCCCAGGTTGATGCCTGACACGACGATGTCCGGCTCCCAGTCCAGGAAACCCAGGCTGGCCAGGCGCACGCAGTCCACTGGCGTCCCCCCCACAGAGTAGCCGGTGGTGCCGTCGTCGAAACCGTACTCCTGCACGCTGAGGGACTCACCGATGGTGATGCCCCGGCCGATGGCGCTGCGGTTGACATGGGGCGCGATGACCACGACCTGCCCGTAGGGCTCGAGCGCCCGCTTGACCGCGAAGATGCCCGGGGAGTCTATTCCATCGTCATTGGTTACAAGTATCTTCAAATCAGTCCGCCTCGCGAACAAGAGGGATCGAAGTGGGGGGTCGCCGGTAACCGTGCGGCGCGCCGCGGGCCGTCAGGCGCCGGATTTCTTCGCCGGCTCTTTCTTCTTCTGCTTGCCGCCACCGCCCTTTTTCGACTTGCCTTCCTGCTTCTTGTCCTTCTTCTTGCGGGACGAGGCCTTGCCGTAGTCGGTGGTGTAGAAACCGCTCCCCTTGAAGCGGATGGCTACGGGATGAAAGACGCGCGTGACGCGGTCACCGCATTTCTCGCACTTGCTGGCCGCTGTATCACTTATCTTCTGGAACTTCTCAAATTGGTGCCCGCACTTCAGGCACCGGTATTCATAGATTGGCAATCGCCCGATCCTCCTTAAATACAACCAGTCTCATAGTATAGCTGAACGTGGACCGCTCTTGCCAGTTGCGCCCCCGGGGAAAGGCCGCCGTCATTGGCAAAAAAACCGCATTTTTGCTAAGATTCACGCCGAACTGAAGGATGCAGCGGGTCCTGTCGACAAAGCGCGGCGCCTGAATATATGAAAATAGCCCTGGTCTCTGAATATTATTACCCGGTGCTCGGAGGCATCACCGAGCACGTCTACCACCTCGCCTCAAACCTCTCCCGCAAGGGACACGATGTCACAGTGATCACCGGCAGGTACGTGGGCCGGCACGGTCACCACATGCCCGAGGAAGAAGGCTTCAGGGTCATGCGGCTGGGGGTGGGGATGCCGGTGTATTCCAACGGCTCCTTTGCGCGGGTGACGCTGGGACGGCTGGGGTCGCGGCTCAGGCGCGTCTTCGATGAGGAACGTTTCGACGTCATCCATGCCCATTCGCCCCTGACCCCGGTGCTGCCGCTGGTGGCGGTGCGCAACTCCAACGCCCTGGCCACCGTCGGCACCTTCCATACCTATTTCGACCGCAGCCGCGGCTACGACCTGTTCTCCAGGAAGCTGGCGGCCCACATGGACATGCTCGACGGCAGGATCGTCGTCTCCAGCACCTGCATCGACGCCATGTCCCGCTACCTGGACGCTGAGTATTCGGTCATCCCCAACGGCGTCGACACTGACTACTTCACGCCGGAGCTGCCCACCATCGGCCGTTTCGACGACGGCAAGCTCAATATCCTCTTCGTCGGCCGCTTCGACCCGCGCAACGGCCTCAAGACAATGCTGGAGTCCTTTTCCCTGGTGAAGCGCGAGCTCCCCGACAGCCGCCTGATCGTGGTGGGCGACGGGCCTTTCCGTGGCTACTACCTGCGGCTGGTGGGCCGCCTCGGCCTGGCGGACGTCCACTTCGAGGGGCTCGTGAACGGCGGCCGGCCGAATTATTACGCGTCGGCCGACATCTACTGCTCACCCTGCACCAAGTCATCCTTCGGCGTCGTGCTGCTGGAGGCGATGGCGGCGGCGGTGCCCATCGTCGCCACCGACAACAACGGCTACCGCTCGGTCATGGAACACGGCAGGCAGGGGGTGCTGGTGCCCGAGTCAGACCCGCGGGCGTTCGCCGAAGCGCTGCTGGCCCTGGCGCGCGACCCCGGCCTCAGGTCCCGCATGGGCTCAGACGGGCGCCGCACGGCCCGGGAGCAGTACTCCTGGAAGCTGGTGACAGACGCGGTGGAGGATTATTACCGGAACCTGCTCGACCCGGACTCGGCGGCCGCGCCGGTGCTTGAGATCAGCGACCCCGCGCCGGCTGGGCCGCCCAGGGAGAAGGCCGGCCTCCTGAACGATTAACGGCGCCACCAGGGCGCTGGCGGGCCCCGGCAGGCATCCTC
Source organism: Gaiellales bacterium (assembly GCA_003599855.1). GTDB lineage: Bacteria > Actinomycetota > Thermoleophilia > BMS3ABIN01 > BMS3ABIN01 > SURF-19. Next base: position 27,496 of record QZKG01000024.1, read on the forward strand.
CCGTTTTTGACGAAGGAGTCCCTGGACCTTACACTGGACAGATGCATGCTTGCGGCGACAGACACGGGGGACGGCCGGCTGTGCCGGTGACGGCCGATGGGTAGGGTGGCAGGCTTCATCCGCCGCAACTGGCTGATGCTGGCCGTGGCCGCGGTGCTGGTCATCCTCTTCCAGCGGGCCGACACCGGCGAGATCGTCCACACCTTCGTCAATGTCTCCTGGGGCTGGGTCTCCCTGGCGGTCCTGGCCAACTTCTTCTCTATCATGCTCAAGGTCGTCAGCTGGAAGGTCATCTTCGATTCGGGCTTCGACGGCATCCGCAGCCGCTGGCTCAACCTCACCTCGGCGCTCATGATCGGTTTCCTGGTGAACCTGGTCATCCCCGCCCGCATGGGCGAGCTGGCCCGCGCCTTCGTCATCAAGAGACGCCAGTCCATCGAGGGGCAGCCGGTCTCCAACTCCACTGTCCTGGGCACGGTCGCCCTCGAACGGGTCTTCGACGGCATCGCCATGGCCATGATAACCATCTACGGGGTCACCCGCATGAACCTGCCGGGGTGGGCTGACCGCGGCGCCGTCGTGCTGGTGGTGGTCAGCCTCTTCTTCGCCGCGGCCCTCATCATCCTGGAATCGACCCGGGAGCGCCTGCAGGCCAGGGTCGAAGCTGCCACGGAAGAAGAGCAGCAGGGCTGGTGGCGACGCCAGTTCATGCGCCTGCGCGGCATCGTCGCCCGCTTCAGCGACGGGCAGCGGGTGCTGCGCCGGCCCGGACGCGTAGCCGTCATCTGCGCCGCCACCGCCGGCTCCTGGCTGTCGCAGCTGCTGGCGGTGTATTTCGCGCTGAGCGCCTTCCACATAGGTCTGGCGGGGATGCTGGGCGCGCTGATGCTCCTCATCCTGATGAACATCGCCGGCGCCCTGCCGGCTACGCCGGGGAACGTCGGCATCTTCCAGCTGGCCACCGTCATCCCCCTGACCGTCACCTACGACAAGATCACATATTCCAGCGCTTTGGCGTTCTCGGTGGGATTGCAGATCATCGAGGGTTCCATCGGCGCCGGCGTGGGCAGCATCTTCCTCGTCCGGGAGGGCCTCAGCTTCGACCAGGTGAGGCAGGGGAGCGTGAAAGAGCTGGGGCGGCCGGGGGCCGATACCGGACGGCGGGAGCAGCCGGAGGAGGCCGCGCAGCCGGGGGAGGCCATGCTGGAGAAAGAAGCCGCCCCGCAGCTGACGCGGGCAGGCTGATAGGGTAGAATACGTGAATCAGATCCAACCCGACCACAGGACCGATGCGCGTAGGCATACCAAGATCGCTGCTTTACTATAAGTACCTTCCCTTCTGGAAGACCTTCCTCACCAGGCTCGGTCTCGATGTCGAGACCTCCCCGATGACCAACAAGCAGATCCTTTCCTGGGGCGTCAAGGTGGCGGAGAACGAGCTTTGCGTGCCGGTGAAGGCCTTCTACGGTCACTGCATGGCGCTCAGGGAGACTTCCGACGCCATCTTCGTGCCGCGGGTGGTCAGTGTCGAGGAGCGGGCGTACACCTGCCCCAAGTTCCTGGGCCTGCCGGACATGATCGCCGCGGTGGCCGAGCAGCTCGAACTGCCGCCGCTGCTGACGCCCAAGCTGAACCAGCGGGAGAAGCCCAGCGAGTTCAAGTGGCAGCTGATCAACTTCGCCCGGGAGCAGTTCGGGCTGAGCAGGCTGGAAGCGGTCGCCGCCATCGAGGAGGCGCGGGTGGCCCAGAGACGCTACCAGGAGTCGCTGGTCAGGGGCCACAAGCCGGTGGACCTGCTGCCCGCCAGCCGGCTCAACCGCACCCGCTTCCGCCCCCCGGGGGAGAAGCGCAAGCGCATCGGCCTGCTGGGGCACCCCTACAACATCTACGACGGCTACATCACCCAGAACCTCATCGCGCGCCTGGAGGAGATGGGCGCTGAGCTGGTAGTGCCGGAGATGACCGACCACCACGTGCTGATGGACGCTGCCACCGACGTCCCCAAACAGCTTTACTGGACCTACGAGAAGGAGATCATGGGAGCCATCAACCACTGGACCGGGAACAGGATGATCGACGGCGTCGTCTATGTGCTGGCCTTCGCCTGCGGCCCCGACTCACTGATCCAGGTGCTCATCGAGCACCGGGCCAAGACCTACAACGTGCCCATGATGTCCCTGACCATCGACGAGCACAGCGGCGAAGCGGGGCTGGTGACCCGCATCGAGGCCTTCATCGACATGCTGATGCGCAAGAAGACGGCGGCCTGAGAAGATGAGAGTATCCACACCGCACCTGGGCAACCTGCACCTGACGCTGGAAGACCTCTTCCGCCGCCTCGGCTGCGAGTACGTCAAGCCGCCGCCCACTTCGACCAAGACGCTGCAGCTGGGCGCCAAGCACAGCCCGGAGTTCGCCTGCCTGCCGCTGAAGATCAATGTAGGCAACTTCATCGAGGCGCTGGAGCTGGGCGCCGACACGCTGATCATGGCGGGGGGCCACGGCCCCTGCCGCTTCGGCTACTACGGCATCGTCGAGGAACGCATCCTCAGGGACCTGGGCTACGATTTCGAGTTCCTGATGCTGGAGCCCTTCGGCGACGGCAAACGCGCCTTCTACCGTACCTTCGCGGCGATCTCGCCAGGCCTGACCGTCCGCAAGCTGTGGAAGATCCTCAAGGTCTCCTTCTCCAAGGGCCGCGCCTACGACCGCCTGTCGAAGCGCTCGCTGCAGGTTCGGGCCTACGAGGCGAATCAGGGCGACACCAACCGGGCCCTCAAGGCGGCGGAGGAGCTCCTGCTCCTGGCCGACAGCCCGGAGGAGATCGAGGCTGCCGAGGTGGAAGCGCTCGGACTGATAGAGGCCGTCCAGCAGGACCCTGAACGCGACGTGCTGAAAGTCGGCATCGTCGGCGAGTTCTACCTGCTGCTGGAGCCCTTCAGCAACTTCGGGATAGAAGAGGTCCTGGGCAACATGGGCGTCTACCTGGAGCGCACGGTCTGGGTGACCGACTGGATCGCGCCCAACCGCAACAACTACATCTACGGCTATCCCAAGAAGCTGGTGAAGCAGAAGGCGGCGCCCTACCTCGACCAGAACGTCGGCGGTGAGGGGCAGGAGACCATCGGTGGCATCGTGCTCTTCGCCGAGCGCGGCTTCGACGGCATCATCCAGCTGCTGCCCTTCGGCTGCATGCCGGAGAACATAGCCACCAGCATCATCCCCAAGGTCCAGCGGGACCATGACATCCCCGTGCTGACCCTGGCGTTCGACGAGCAATCCGGGCGAGCCGGCATGATCACTCGCGTCGAGGCCTTTTACGACCTGTTGCGTGCCCGGCGCGGCAGCCGCGCAGCCATAGCGTGAACAGGGGCGCCTCAGCCACCATGACGACCTAGGAGCAGAATTGGAGACAGGGACGACAAGAGCATACCTCGGCATCGACGTCGGCTCGGTGAGCACCAACCTGGTGGTGCTTGACGAACACGCCGCCGTCCTGGCCGCCATCTACCGCCGCACCCAGGGCCAGCCGATCCGGGCGGTCCAGGAGGGGCTCAAGGAGCTCACCGGCATGATCGACCCGGACATCGGGATCATGGGCGTGGGCGCCACCGGCAGCGCCCGGCACCTCACCGGCGTCATCGTCGGCGCCGACATCGTCAAGAATGAGATCACCGCCCATGCCGTCGCCGCCTCACAGGTGGTGCCCGACGTGAACACCGTCCTGGAGATCGGCGGGCAGGACTCGAAGCTGATCGTCCTGAGCGACGGCGTCGTCACCGACTTCGCCATGAACTCGGTCTGCGCCGCCGGCACCGGCTCGTTCCTGGACCACCAGTCGACCCGCCTGGGGATCCCCATCGAGGACTTCGGCGGCTACGCCATGCGCTCGGAGAACCCGGCGCATATCGCCGGCCGCTGCTCGGTGTTCGCCGAGTCCGACATGATCCACAAGCAGCAGGTGGGCATCGCCATCGACGACATCATCTACGGGCTCTGCCACGCCCTGGTGCGCAATTACCTCAACAACCTCGCCAAGGGCAAGGACCTGGCGCCCCCGATCGTCTTCCAGGGCGGCGTCGCTGCCAATGCAGGCATGAAGCGAGCCTTCGAGGAGGCGCTGGGGCTGGAGGTCGTCGTGCCGGCCCACCACAACGTCATGGGGGCCATCGGCAGCGCCATCCTGGCCATGGAGCTGGAGCTGGAACCGGGGGAGACCGCCTTCAACGGCTTCTCGGTGACCGACATGGAGTACGAGACGTCATCCTTCGGCTGCAACGGCTGCTCCAACACCTGCGAGATCATCCGCATCAAGGTAGAGGGCAGGACGCTGGCCCGCTGGGGCGGCCGCTGCGACAAGTGGGACATGCAGGATAACGCACCGGCCGCGGCAAATATGATGAAGAGCAGCACCGGGGCGGGCGACCAGTAACACTAGAGCAGAGAAGGAGACAGTATGTCCCCTGACGACAGGGACCGGATGATGAGGTCCCAGTTCCCCCCGGAAGTAGAGGCCCGCAAGTTCCAGGTCGTGATCTACATGGGTGACCTAACCATCGTCGGCACGACGGTGCTGACCATCGACATCCGCTCCTCCTCCCGCAGGACCTCGGACTTCGTCCGCACCATCAAGGCCAGCGACTTCCTGACCGTCAGCGACGCCAGGGTCATCGATCGGCCGCGCAACAAGGTGGTGGACAAGCCCTCCTACATCCTAGTCAGCCTCAAGAAAGTCGACGCGCTCTATGCCGAGGACAGTTCGGAAGTCATCAGCGAGGGCCGGCTGGACTGACTCAGGCGTTGCGCTGCCAGGCCCCGTAAGCGGCTGCCGCCATCCATATGAGCTGCCAGAAACTGAAGCTCGCCGCCATGAACTCCAGCGCCGTCAGGGTCAGCCCTGATTTGTTGACGCCCGCCAGCAGCAGCCTCAGGAGCACCCCCAGCGCCGCGCAGGCGGCGGCCCAGGCCGCCAGGCCGGTGGCATGGTAACGCCCGCTGGCCCAGGAAACCGCCTCGCCGATGCCGTAGCCCAGCAGGAAGGCGAAGATGATGGAGAAGAAACCGATGGTGGAGACAACGACGGCGAAGGCCAGCCCGCCCGCGCCGGCCGCCACGAGCCCGACGACCACCGTGAGCAGCAACCGGTCGGGTTTGATGCGCACCAGCGCCGACCTGGGCATGGAGGCGCAGTCGGAACACTTGGCCCCGACGGCGGTGAAGACCATGCACTCGGTACAGATGGGCTTGCCGCAATCGCTGCAGGAGACCCGGGTCTCGACAGATGGGTGGTTGGCGCAGTTCAAATCCTGGGGTGGTCGCTGTTAGCTATTAGCACGCTCCGCCGCACTCCTTTGAGCCGCGGGGAGCCTTTTTGCCTGCTGCTCATATGATAACGTTTTTTACCGCCGGCGGGGAAGCTCCGGCGGCCAGTTAAAGCACCATGGGAAAGGCCGGGCTTTACCGGCCCGGCCTGTGACAATCGAACTTTTTCCGGATCTCTCAGTCCTGTCCCCGCGTCAGTCCCAGCTCCCTGAGCAACATATCCTTCGGCAAGGCCCCCACTACCTGCTTCACGGGCTCGCCTCCCCTGAACAGCATCACGGTCGGTATGCTCATGATGCTGAACCGCGTGGCGATATCGCGATTATCGTCGACATTGACCTTGGCGACCCTGACCTGGCCGGCAAAGTCACGGGCGATCTCCTCCATCAGGGGCGCCACCATGCGGCAGGGGGCGCACCATTCGGCCCAGAAGTCGACCACGACGGGGAGCTCCGACTTGAGCACTTCCGAGTCGAAATCCGACTCGGAAACCTCGAAGGGGTCATCACTCGACATCTTCACCTCCTTTTCCCTGAATTCGGCTATACCAATAGACGCATGGCGGGAACAGGAGGTGATGACGCCTGGTCAAAGGGCGTCATGCAGCATGACAACAACCACAGCCTCCGGTTCCTCGGAGCCCGCCCCCCGGGGCGACCGCGAGGCCGGATGCCGGAAGGCGCTGGCTAGGACTTGAAGACCGACCCGCCTGGGTAACGGGCCGCTTCGCCCAGCTGCTCCTCAATGCGCAACAACTGGTTGTACTTGCAAACCCGGTCGGTGCGGGACGGCGCCCCGGTCTTGATCTGGCCCGCATTGGTCGCCACCGCGATGTCGGCGATCGTCGTGTCCTCGGTCTCGCCCGAACGGTGCGAGATGACGGCGGTGAAGCCGGCCGTGTGGGCCATGCGGACCGCGTCCAGGGTCTCCGAAAGCGTACCGATCTGGTTCACTTTTACGAGAATAGAATTGGCTATCTGTTCGTCGATTCCTCTTTTCAGGCGCTCTGTGTTGGTGACGAAGAGGTCGTCGCCCACCAGCTGCACCCTGTCCCCCAGCCTTTCGGTGAGGTTCTTCCAGCCCTCCCAGTCGTCCTCGGACATGCCGTCCTCGATGGACACGATGGGGTAGTCGTCCACCAGGCCGGCGCAGAAGTCCACCATCTCGCCGGGGTCCAGCGTCCGGCCCTCGCCCGCGAGGACGTACTTGCCGTCACGGTAGAACTCGGTGGCGGCGATGTCCATGGCGATGGCCACGTCGTCGCCGGGGCGGTAGCCCGCCTTCTCCACGGCCTTGATGATGTATTCGATAGCCTCGCGGTTGGAGCCGAGGTCGGGCGCGAAGCCGCCCTCGTCGCCGACGCTGGTGCTCAGGCCCGCCTCGCCCAGGACCGCCTTGAGGGCGTGGAAGACCTCGGCCCCCATCCTCAGGGCGGTGGCGAAGTCTTCGGCCCCCTTGGGGACCGCCATGAACTCCTGGACGTCGACGTTGTTGTCGGCATGGGCGCCGCCGTTCAAGATGTTCATCATGGGCACCGGCAGCAGGTAGGCGCCGACACCGCCTAGGTACTGGTACAGGGGCAGCATGGCGCTATCGGCTGCCGCCCGGGCCACCGCCAGCGACACGCCCAGGATGGCGTTGGCGCCCAGGTTGGCCTTGTTGGGCGTGCCGTCCAGCGCCAGCAGCGCCTCATCCAGCTCGCGCTGCGAGGATGCCTCCATGCCCACCAGCTCCTCGGCGATGGGGCCGTTGACGTTGTCCACCGCCTTGGTCACGCCCTTGCCGCCATATGCCGCATCGTCGCCGTCCCTGAGCTCGACGGCCTCGAAGGTCCCCGTCGATGCCCCAGAAGGCACCGCCGCCATGCCCACGGACCCGTCGGAAAGCTCCGCCTCGACCTCCACCGTGGGGTTGCCGCGTGAATCGAGGATCTGCCTCGCGTGCAAGTCAACAATCATCGCCATGGGAATAGACCTCCTGGAAGATTAACCTTTAGCCCGTTGATAATATTCCTCCTGACGGTCGAGGGGCAAACTGCCGAAGTCCTCGCCCTCCGCCTCCGCCAGCGCGGCGGCCGCCTCGACGCGGGCGCGGAACCTCCCGGCAGCGCTCCTTAAAGCCAGTTCCGGGTCGACCTCGAGCTTGCGCGCCAGGTTGATCACCGCGAAGAGGACGTCGCCCACCTCGTGGTAGATGGCCGTCTCCGGGCCGCGCTTCTTCTCCCGGCGGGCGGAGTCTTCCCGCACCAAAGCCTCCCGCAGCTCGCCCACCTCCTCGTCCAGTTTGTCGAACACGGGCTCGGCCCGGTCCCAGTCGAAGCCGGAGGCAGCGGCCCGCGACTGGAGGCGCTGGGCAAAAAGGGATGAGGGCAGGGAGCCGGGCACGTCATGGAAGATGCCTTCGCGGCCGTCCTCGCCGCGCTTGATGTCCTCCCAGCGGTCCACCACCTCGGCGGCGTCGGCGGCCTGGGCGCCGGCGAAGACGTGGGGGTGGCGGCGCACGAGTTTTTCGGTAATGCCGCGGGCGATGCCGGCCAGGTCCCCCCAGCCCAGCTCCTCGGCCATGAGGGAGAGGAAGAACATGTGGAAGAGGATGTCGCCCACCTCGCCGGTGAACTCGCCGGCGCGGGCGCCCTGGGCGGCGTCGATCAGCTCATAAGTCTCCTCCAGCGTGTGGGCGACGACGCTGTTGATGTCCTGCTGGCGGTCCCAGGGGCACTCCCGCCGCAGGCGGCGCACCACCTGCTCCAGCTCAAGGAGAGCTGCCGCCAGCTCCCGGGAGCCGTCTGCGGGGCCGCCGGTATCCACGACCGGGCCGAAACTTCCGCGCCCTACTGGGCCGGCGCCGGCTCGGCAGCCGCGGGGGCCGCGTCGGCCGGGGTGGTGGAGGTGCCTGTCCCGGTCTCGTCCCTGGGCTTGAAGTCCTCGGCGTACTCCACCTCGTACTTCACCTTGGCATCCTCGAACCACTTGCTGAAATAGTCGTAATCATAAGTCAGGGTCTGGATCTGCTGCCGCAGCCGCTCCCTGACGCTATCGTAGGGCTCCGGCCCGGGGGGGATGATCTTCTCGACCACGATGATGTGGTAGCCGTACTGTGATTTCACCGGCCCCGACATCTCGCCCGCGCCCAGCTGCGCCATCGCCTGCTCGAACTCCGGCACCAGGCCACTGTTGACCGTGGGCACCGGCTGGGGCAACGAGCCGCCGGTGGCGGCTGTGCCGGAATCCAGGGAAAGCTCGGCGGCCAGCGCGGCGAAGTCCTCGCCGCCGTTAAGGCGCGCGATCACCTGGTTGGCCTCTTCCTCGGTGGCCACCAGGATGTGCTTGACCTGCCTGGTCTCCGTGGGGTTGGTGAACTCGTCGATGTGTTCGTCGTAGTACTTGCGCACCTCTTCCTCGGGCACCTGGGGCGCGTCCTTGATCACTGCGGCGTTCACCTCGCGGAACAGCAGGTTGTTCCGCACCTGCTCCATCAGCCTGTCGATGGTCAGTCCCGCGGTCTCCAGCTGCTTGTCGAAGACATCCTCGCCGCCCACCTGGTCCTTCATCTGCTGGATGACCTCGTCGACATCTTCATCGGTGACGGCGATGCCGCGCTCCTCGGCCTCCAGGGCGAAGATCTTGTCGGCGATCAGCAGCTCGATGACCTGCTGCTGCAACTCCTTGTACTCGGCGGTGTCGGTGGCCGGCAGCTGCATGCCCGACTGCGTCACTTCGAGCTCCAGCCGGTCGTCGACGTCCTCCAGGGTGATGACCTGGCCCTTGACGGTGACAACGGCGTTCTTGGGCATGCCGCCGCAGGCGGCTATGGCCGGCAGCAGCGCCAGCGCGAGTGTTATGGCTATCAGCTTCTTGATCATGGAGGCTCCTGCGTATATGTCAGATCTTTTCAGTTGGCGTCAAAAGACTATCAATTATAACACTAAGAGTCTCGTTAACGACAGCGGGACCGGCTTCAGCCTCGTCCAGCCAGACCACCAGCGACCGGCGGGCGGGAAAGGCGGCATGTTCCAGGCCGGACTTCTCCAGCGATTCCCGCTGGCGCGAGTCCAGGCCGAGCTCCTTGAGTTCCAGCCGCCCGCGGGAGAGCACCACGGCCCCGGCCCCCAGCAGCCCGCCCTTGAGGCGTGCCTCCTGCAGGGCGAGCAGGTTGCCAACCGGCTCGGGAAGCTCCCCGAAGCGGTCCTTGAGCTCGGCGGCCATGTCGCCCAGCGCCTGCTCGTCGGTGGCGGCGGCGATGCGGTGGTGGATGTCTATCCGCGCCGCCTCGAAAGGCACGTAGTCCCCTGGTATGTAAGCGTCGCAACCGATCTCCACCCGGGCCAGGGACGGCAGCCGGATGGGCCGGTCCCTGAGCTCGGCAACGGCGTGACGCAGCAGGTCGCAGTACATCTCGAAGCCGACGGCCGCGACGTGGCCAGACTGCTCATCCCCCAGGAGGTTGCCGGCGCCGCGGATCTCCAGGTCGCGCATGGCGATACGGAAGCCCGACCCCAGCTCGGAGTAATCGCTCAGGGTGGACAGCCGCGCCCGCGCCTCATCCGTCAGCTCGGTATGGGGCTGGTAGAGGAGGTAGGCGTGGGCGACCACGTCCGAGCGGCCGATGCGGCCGCGGATCTGGTAAAGCTGCGCCAGGCCCAGCATGTCTGCCTGGTCCACGATGAGGGTGTTGGCCGTGGGTATGTCGAGGCCGCTCTCGATGATCGAGGTGCAGACCAGCACGCTGGCCTCGCGCTCGAGGAAGCGGGCCATGACCTCCTCCAGCTGCCGCTCGGGCATCTGCCCATGGGCGACCAGGAAATCCAGGTCGGGCGCCAGCGCCTTCAGCTCGGCGGCCTTCTCGGCGATGGTTTCTACGCGGTTGTGGAGGAAGAAGACCTGCCCGCCTCGCTCTACCTCCCTGATGATCGCCTGCCGCACCACGTCCTCGTCATACTCGCCGACGTAGGTGCGGATCGGGTAGCGCCCCGGCGGCGGCGACTCCATGATGCTGATGTCGCGGATGCCCGCCAGGGACATCTGCAGCGTCCTGGGTATGGGCGTGGCCGACAGGCTGAGGACGTCGACCTTGAGTTTCAGCTGCCGGAGCATCTCCTTCTGGGCCACGCCGAAGCGCTGCTCCTCATCGACGATCACCAGCCCCAGGTCGCGGGGCGTGATGTCATGGGAGAGGAGGCGGTGCGTGCCGATGAGCATGTCGATGTTGCCGTCGCGGAAGTCGGCGGCGATGCGCCTGGCCTCGGCGGGCGTGCGGAAGCGCGAGATCATCTCCACGCCCACCGGGAACGGCTCGAAGCGGGAGCTGAACGTCTGGTAGTGCTGCAGCGCCAGGATCGTGGTGGGCACCAGCATCAGCACCTGCTTTTGCTGGGCGGCGGCCTTGAAGGCGGCCCTGAGGGCCACCTCGGTCTTGCCGTAGCCCACATCGCCGCAGATCAGGCGGTCCATGGGATGGGGCGACTCCATGTCGTCCTTGACGTCCTCGATGGCGGCCGCCTGGTCCGGCGTCTCGTCATAGGGGAAGGCGGCCTCCAGCTCGGCCTGCCACTCATCGTCGGGGGCGAACCGGTGGCCGGGGAGGTTCTGCCTGACCGCATAGAGCTGCAGCAGCTCCCCGGCCATCTCCCGGGCCGCCTGCCGCGCCCGCGCCCGCGCCTGGGCCCAGGCGCGCCCGCCAAGCTTGTTGAGCGGCGGCGAACCGGCGCCGGCGCCGATGTAGCGTGAGACCCTGGCGATCTGCTCGTGGGGCACGAAGAGGGCGTCCTCGCCCTTGAACCCGAGATGCAGGTAGTCGCGGGTGACGCCGGCGACCGTCTTGGTCTCCACCGCCTCGAAGATGCCGATGCCGTGGTCCTCATGGACGATGTAGTCGCCGGGGACGAGGTCGCGGAAGCTCATGATGGCCTGGCCTGCCAGCAGTCCCTGCTGGCTGCGGGCCGCGCGGCTCTGCCTGATGAGGGACCGCTCGGGTATGACCGTCAGGCCGGCCTCCCCGCTGACAAAGCCGGCGGGAGCGGGACCCACCAGCAGGTAGGTGCCGGGCTTTTCCGGCGCCGGGGAGTCCGTAGCCAGGAGCTCGACCCTGCCGGCCAGGTTGTGCGCCACTCGCCGTGCCGCGCCCTCGGTGGAGAAGAAGATGAAGATGCGCTGACCCCCCGCCGCCAGCCGCTCAAGCTGCGACGCCGCCTCGCCCAGCCGTCGAGAGGTGAAGCGGAAGCTGGTGGCCCGGAATGAATGCTCCTGCCCGGTTGGCAGGCTCTCCAGCACCAGGGAAGGCCTGCCATCCAGCGCCGCCTCGAACTCCCGGGCTGACAACAGCGAGGCAGCCGTCTCCTCCTCCGTCGAGACGTCGAGGGCGTCCTCCAGGAGCCCGGCCGCCGCCGCCGCGACCGCCTCCGGGTCCACCAGGCACAAGGGGGCGGCGGCGGCCGGGCCCTCCAGCAGGGCGGGCCCTTCCGGCAGACCGTCCCCTCCAGTCCAGGCGGCGGCGTAGATGACCACGCCCGCCTCGTCCCTCAGGGAACGCTGGGTGTAGGGGGAGAAGCTCCTGAGCGAATCTATCTCGTCCCCCCAGAACTCCGCCCTGAGGGGCTGCTCGCCGGTGGCTGGGAAGCAGTCGATGATGCCGCCGCGCACCGCGAACTGCCCCCGGTCCTCCACCTGCTCCACCCGCTCGTAGCCGAGAGCGGCCAGCCCCCTGACAGCCGCCTCGAAACCGGGACCCCCCTCCGGAGCCAGGGCGAGCGGTTCCGGCAGCCGGGCATCGGTGGCGCGCTCCATGAGGGCGGCGGTCCCGGCCACGACTATCCCGGGAGAACCTGCGGCCAGGAGGCTGAGCGCAGCATGCCGCTGGCCGGCCTTCCGCGCGGAAGGCCCCTGGTCGCTGCCCGGGAGCGCCCCGCGGGCAGGCAGCAACTCGACCCGGACGCCGGGGGAGAAAGCTCTCAGGTCGGCGGCGAAGCGCCCGGCGCTCCCGGAATCAGCCAGCACCACCAGCAGGGTCGCGTCCGGCCAGGCCTCCTCCCTGAGCGCCGCCAGCAGGTACCCCTGGAAGAAGGAAGGGGCATAGGCACGCGCGCCGCCCGCGGGCAACGCCGCGGCCAGCCGCCTGAAAGCTTCACTATCCCTGATATATCCGGTGAGTATCAAACCTGAGCGAGCACGAAAAGAACGGTCGGTCAAACCAGAGTATACACCCGCGGCTCGCTGGACAGGGCCTACGGGAGCGCCTGGTCACCGCGGCGGTTGAAGCGGTTCATGGCCGCCTCGATGCCATCATTGATGATCGTCTTGATGCACGCGGCCGCGGTGTCCAGCATCCCGGCCAGTTCCTGCTCCGGCTGCGTGAACGGCTTCAGCACCCAGTCGCGGGGGTTCTCGGCTGGATTGTCGGGGCGGCCGATGCCGATGCGCACCCGGCAGTAGTCCGCTGTCCCCAGCTTGCGGGTGATGCTGTCCAGACCCCGGTGGCCGCCGCTGCCGCCGCCGAGTCTCGACCTCACGACGCCGAAGGGGAAGTCCATGTCGTCGTGGACGACGATGATGCGCTCCGCCGGTATGTGCTTGCGGCTGGCTGCCTGCTCCACGGCGTCGCCGGAGCGGTTCATGAAGGTCATGGGCATGAGGGTCGCCACGGGGATTCCGCACAGGGCCCCCTCGAGCCAGCGCCCCTCGTAGCGGCGGCGCTGCCGGCTGGCTTCGAGAGCGCCATTGAATCGCCTGACCGCCATGAAGCCGGCGTTATGCCGCGTGCCGGCGTACTCCTCACCCGGGTTGCCCAACCCGACCACGAGGAACATGGCCCCGGCGTCTCGTCCGTGGTTTTTGGAAAAGATCGGCAACTTCATGACGTCGCCAGCTCCAGAGCTTCCGGGCGCCGGCCGGATCTGCCCCCCGGCGACTGCCCGGAAACGGACACTCTATTCGGATTCCTGCTCTTCGCCGGCCTCGGCTTCCTCTGCGGCGTCTGGAGCCTCCCCGGCAACCTCGCCGGCCTCGGCGGCCGCAGCCTGCGCTGCGAGCTCCTCTTCGGTGAGCTCCTCTCCGGCTTCCTCCTCCACGAGGACCGTCGGCGTGATGATGCTGGCGACGCCCATCTCCGGGTCGGTGGTGATCTCGGTCTTGTCCGGGGCGGTGAGGTCGCCGACGCGGATCGAGTCACCGATGTTCAGCGCCGAGATATCAAACTCGATCATCTCGGGCATGTCGGCGGGCAGGCAGCGCACGGACACCTCCCGCAGGCTCTGGTCGAGGATGCCGCCTTCCTGGACGCCCTCCGGCGTACCCACCAGCTCGATGATCACGTTCGCCTCGATGGGCTGGTCCATGCGTACCTCGAGGAAATCCACGTGCAGCAGTCCGGTGCCCACCGGATCCGGCTGGAACTCCTTGAGGATCGCCGGGTGCGCTTTCTTGTCGCCCTCGAAAGTGAGGGAGATGATGATGTTGCCGCGGCTGCCTGAGAGCACCTTCCTGAGCTCCCGCTCATCCACCGACAACGGCTTGCTGTCGCCGGAGCCGTACAGCACGCCCGGCACCCAGCCGGTCCTGCGCAGCCGCCGCGACTCGGGACTGCCGAAACTCTCACGCTCTTTGACTGTTAATTCCACTTTTTTCATCATTCACTCCCGGGCTGATCTAGAACAGCTGGTCGTCCCCTTCGAACAACCGGCTGACGGACTCGTCCCTGAAGACACTCTGGATCGTGTCAGCAAGGATCGAAGCGATTGACAGAACCTTTATTTTGCTGGTCTTCTCCTCAGGATTCAAGGGCAGGGTATCGGTCACCACCACTTCCTTGACCGGAGACTCCTCCAGCCGCTCGTAGGCGGGTCCGGAAAGGACCGGGTGCGTGGCGGTGGCGTAGACCTCACGGGCGCCCTCGCCGTCGATGAGCGCCCTGGCGCCCTCGGCGATGGTGCCGGCGGTATCGATCATGTCGTCGACCATGATGGCGACCTTGCCCTTGACGTCGCCGATGACCTGGGTGATCTCCGCGACGTTGTGCTCCGGACGGGTCTTGGTGAGGATCGCCAGGTCGGCTCCGAGCTTGTCGGCGAACTTCTTGGCCCGCTTCACGCCGCCCACGTCCGGCGAGACGACCACCATTTCTTCGGGGTCGTGTCCCATCATCTTGAAGTAGCTAGCCGAGACGGACAGCGCCGTCATATGGTCCACCGGAATCTCGAAGAAGCCCTGCACCTGTCCGGTATGCAGATCCATCGTCAGCAGGCGGTCGATCCCGGCTGCTTCCAGCAGGTCGGCGATGAGCTTGGCGGTGATGGGCTCACGGCCCGCGCTCTTCTTGTCCTGGCGGCAGTAACCGAGCCAGGGCATGACCGCGGTGATGCGGCGAGCCGAGGCCAGCCGCGCAGCCTGGATCATGATGAGGAGCTCCACCAGGTTATCGTTCACAGGCGGGCTCAGGGACTGGATCAGGAAGAGGTCGCTGCCGCGGATGTTCTCGCTGTAGCGCGCGTAGATCTCGCCGTTTGAGAATGTCTTGAGCTCGATGTCGCCCAGCTGGATCCCGAGCTTGTCGGCGATCTTGTGTCCGAGCTCAGGGTTGCTGCGGCCGCTGAAGAGCATCAGCCGCTTGCTGTTCTGGGTCTCGATGGAGCTTGAGGTCATGGTGTCTCCCGTTGTTTCCCGCGCTTTGTATTTTTCTTGCCGGCCCGGCCGGCCTTGGACAACCGGCGCGCGAAGCCGCCGATGTTCCTCTGCCGGCTGCGCGCGATCCCCAGGGCCTCCCCTGGTATATCTTCGGTGATCACGGAACCCGCTCCCGTCATCGAGCCGTCGCCCACCTCCACCGGGGCGACGAAGACCGTGTCGGCGCCGGTATGCACACCGCTCCCGATCACCGTCCGGTGCTTGCTGACGCCGTCATAGTTGGCAGTGATGTTGCCGGCGCCGATGTTGGCGCCGGCGCCGATCTCGGCGTCACCGATATAACTGAGGTGGGGCACCTTGGCCCCTTCCCCGACCCTGCTGTTCTTGATCTCGACGAAGGTGCCCGCCTTGGCTCCCTGCTCCAGGGCGGCTCCCGGGCGCAGGTAGGCGAACGGGCCCACCGTGCAGCCCGCGGCGATGCTGGCCTCCACCGCGTACGACGAAACGAAACGCACGCCGTCGTCTATCGTCGAGTCGACTACCACAGCGGACGGACCGATGACACAGTCCTCGCCGACGAAAGTCCTGCCCGACAGCGTCGTCATCGGCTCCAGGATGGTATCCCGGCCGATAATCACACCATCGTCGACGTAGGTGCTGCCCGGATCGGTCACCGTCACCCCCGCAAGCATATGCCTTTCGAGTATCCGTTGGCGCATCAGGCCCGCGGCGACAGCCAGATCAGCCCGCGAATTGACCCCCATGACAACATCCTGGTCGTCGATGACATGGGCCATGACCGCCTGACCGCCTCCCGCGAGGATCCCCACTGCGTCGGTCAGGTAGTACTCGCCCTGATCGTTGGCGCTGCCGATCTCCGACAGGGCTTCCCAGAGCGGCGCCGCCTCGAAGACATAAACACCCGCATTGACCTCACGGATCTCCTTCTCGGCGTCGCTGGCGTCGCGGTGCTCCACCACGCGGGTCACACGGCCGTCGGCATCGCGGTTCACGCGGCCGTAGTGGGAGGGGTCGTCCATCTCCACCGCCAGCATGGTGCAGGCGGGTTCGTCCCTGGCGTGGAGTTCGAGGAGCCCGGTCAGCACCTCGCTGCCCAGGAGAGGCGTATCACCATATAGGATGAGTACGTCCCCTTCAAAACCTTCGAGCGCCTCCCGCGCCGCAGCCACGGCGTCAGCCGTGCCCCGCTGTTCCTCCTGGATGACCACTTCCGCCCTCTCGGGCAGGAACTGGTGCACCTCTTCAGCCCCGCTGCCCAGCACCACCAGCAGCCTGTCGGCCCCCAGGGGCTCGACTGCGCCGGCGACCCAGGCGATCATGGGCTTGCCGCACAGATGGTGCAGCACCTTGGGGGTCTTCGACTTCATGCGCGTGCCGAGCCCCGCCGCCAGGACTATGACGGCGAGCGGACGCCTGGATTCTTCAGCTGGAGCAGACTGCATGGGCCGGTCAGTTTATGCGGTCGTTGGACAGGATGTCTGTATCAGTCTCATACCCTCGCGCCACCTTCAGGCAAAAAAATAAGCGAGTCCTCGCTTCACCTGTTAGCATATTTGGCTGGGGCGGGAGGATTCGAACCTCCGAATCACGGGACCAAAACCCGTTGCCTTACCACTTGGCTACGCCCCAAGGGCAGCCAACGAAGGCGAAAAAAGTATAGTAGAGCAGGCAGAAAAGGTCAAGCTGACCAGAAATCGTGCGGCCGACCCCTGCTATCGAAGGGCCGGCCGTCTTGGGTCCAGCGTGATCTGGGAAAAACCCTGCTCAGGACGGAGGCAGGTACTCAGGCGCCTCGCGGACCTGCCCGCGGCTGAGACCGACCCGTACCTGCCTGGCCCCGACGTCGACATCCTCGATCACCATGACCGAAAGGACCGACTTGTGGCCGAAGAACCAGCGGCCCGATCCAACGACGATATAGTCCGGGCTCGCCGTGTCACTCCAGTAAAGTACCTGCTCGACGCTGCCTGCCTCACCGTCGGTGGCAATGACCGTGAAACCCTGGAGCGATTCCAGCTGCGAGTCGCGCATGCGCCGCTTCCAGGCCGGCTCACGGGCGGTCGCATCCTGACTGATGCCTGCCAGGGCGCTCAAATCGCCACCGCTTCGATTCCCCGTCCCGCAGCCACGCCCGCATCGACGGGCAGCGGCTTGCCGATGATCATGTCGGCTCCTACGGGAAAGAGCGTCTTCAGGGCATCAAGCACCGAGCCGTAAGCCCTCCGGGCGTCCTCGGACGAATCGTACCGACCCAGCTGCTGGACCTTGAGGATCAGGTGCGGGAACTCCAGGTCCTTCCAAAGCGGACTCAGGTCGCTCCAGCAGGACACCGGCGAGTATTGCCATAGATGGGCGGCATCCCGGGGCAGCATCTGCCTCATCTGGTCCGATGCCGCCGGCGAGATCCACGACTTGATGGTCCCGAAGACCGCGTTCACCGCCCGGCTCGCCTCGCCCATGGACGAGTAAAAGCCCTTTCTCCTGACCAGCCGTAAAAAATCCTGTTCATTCACACCTGCCTCCTTTCCTCTGACGGCGCCCCCCTTGAAAGACGCCGATGCCCCGTTCCCCCTTGAGGCGATTGAATGACTCCGGTGCTGCCGTGGGTTTCTCTGATTGTGGTTGGCAGGAACACTCTTTTGCGCTTAAGGAGCGGGCGGCGGGCAAGGCCATTGGAGGCATCGCCTCCTGCTGACCCTGCCCGCCAGGGTGGGGGTACCCAAACCTTGAAACCTGTGCCTCGCGCCGCCGGTCGAACAGGCCGGTGGCGCTTGCGCCGTTTGACCCGTATATACTCCGTATCAGCTTGGCTCTATCCTAACCGGCTGGATTTTTTTTAGTATCGGGAAAAACGCTGAAACGGGGTGGGGGAATCCCCCTATCAACTATATTCTCTTACTCGCCTTTGCCCCGGGCGGGGTGGACGAGCCAGGCGCCAGCGTAGGTTCCCTCAAGTCTCTCAAAAGCCGTGCTGGCCTCCTTTTCGCCTGCAAAAACAGCGAATACGCTGGTGCCGCTGCCGCTCATGAGCGCGCCGGCAGCTCCCAGGGACTCAAGCTCCCGCTTGATCTGAGGCAGTTCCGGGAACAGTCGCTGAGCCGGCAGTTCCAGGTCGTTCACGAGGATCGAGGCCAGGGCTTCACTGGACCCGCCCACTTTCGCCAGCGCCGCCAGCAGCTCCTGGCGCCGCCGGGGGAAGGCTGCCGCATGGTCCGGTGAGACGGCGTCATACAGTTCGTAGACCTCGGCCGTGGAGAGACCGGCCTCGGGTTTGACGATCACCGCGTGGTACCAGGGGAGCTCGCCGGGGCTCGCCAGGAGCTCCCCGGTCCCTTCGGCCAGCTGCGGGCCGGGCTCAAGGAAGAACGGCACGTCGGCGCCGATGCCGAGGGCCAGCCTTTTCAGCCTGTCCGGGGGCAGGGAAAGCGAATACATGCGGTCGAGCAGCCTGAGGACGGCGGCCGCGTCCGAGCTGCCGCCGGCGAGCCCGGCGGCTTCCGGTATCCTCTTCTCCAGCGTGACCTCGATATCCAGCTCTATGCCGGCCTCCTGCTCCAGCGCAGCAGCCGCCCTGAACACGGTGTTCTGTGGCGCCGGTATGCTGGTGCCCAGGAGCCTCACGCCCGGACGCCCGGTGCGCCTGATGCTGATGGCGTCGTTCAGGGTGACCTTTTCCATCAGCGAGCAGACAGGGTGGTAGCCGTCGGCGCGCTTCTCCCCGATGAGCAGGAACAGGTTGATCTTGGCTGGAGCCACGGCGCTGGCAGCGCCCGGGTCCTGCCCGCTTCCGGCAGGCGGCGTCATGCGGCCGCCTCCAGCCTGGCTGACAGCTGCAGGTACTGCTCCGGGGTCAGGTCCTGGGGCCTGACGTTCACCGGCAGGCCTGCCGATGCCAGCGCTTCCTCGATCAACTGCTTGCGCGCGGCCTGCGCCAGCTGAACCAGCGGGGCGGGCAGATGATGGTCCTCAGCCTCGGACAGGCTGTTGACCAGGGTCTTGCGCCGGTGGCTGAACGAACCGTAGACCAGCGCCTTCACCGCGGTGAAACCGTCCCCTGAAAGCACTGCCGGCTCGATGCGACGGAAGGCCAGCAGGCTCGACTTGACCCGCGGGCGGGGATAGAAGACATTGCCGGAAACCGGCCTGGACGACAGCTTCTCGCATGCCAGCCTCATCATGACCGAGATCCCCCCGTAATTGGCCGCCCCGGTCACGGCGAAGAGGCGGTCGGCTACCTCTTTCTGCAGCATGAGGCACCAGAAGCCGACCGTCGGCAGCTCCGTCAGGCTCCGCATCACCAGGGGAGCGGCGATGTTGTAGGGCAGGTTGGAGACGAACTTGTCCGGGGGCGGCTGCAGGGCTGCGAGGTCGGCCTTCATGGCGTCCACCAGGTGCAGCCGCAGGTTGTCGCTGGCGGCGAACTCCTCCTCCAGGTGGCGCGCCAGCCGCTCGTCCACCTCGACGCAGTGGACCAGGCGGCAACGCTCGAGCAGCCTCGCCGTGAGCACCCCCAGGCCCGGGCCCACCTCCAGCACCAGGTCATCGGGACCCAGGCTGGCCAGGCGCTCGATCACACCCAGGATGTTGGGGTCGATAAGGAAGTTCTGCCCCAGGGACTTCTCCGGGGAGATGCCGCTTCGCCGCAGTCGCTCTAGCGGGGAGATGTCACGGGTCATGTTGCCTCGACCTTCCTGTCTTTGCGCTGGACGACGGCGCGCGCGCCCAGGTTCAGCGGGCCGGACAGCCGGGCGCCCTGCAGCCGCAATCAGATGGGCGCAGCAGCCCTATTCTACTTCCATGTGCCGGATGGCGATGAGCCTGATAGTCTCGGCGTTGTCGGCAGCCTTGTCGGCGACCTCCTCCAGCCGCTCGATGATCGACTTCAGCTGGTGGAAGGTCTTGAAGTCGGTGTCCATCTCGAAAAGGATGGAGTAGATCCTGACATAAAGGTCGTCCACCAGGCTCTCGATCCTGCTGACTTCCTCGGACATCTCGGCGGCCTCAGCCATGTCCGTGCGCATCGTCATGATGACGTCCCGCAGCTTGCGGACCGCCCGCAGGTCGGTCTCCGCCATCTCCTCCAGGGCGACGTTGACCTCCTCCGGCAGGTCGAAGCGGCGCATGACTATGCGGTCAGCCGCCCCGGTGGCGAAATTGGCGATCTTGTCCAGGCCCACGGTCAGCCGGAAGAGGTCGACCCGGCTGATGGGGATGAAACCACGGGCGGAGAGGCCGCCCAGGATCTCCCGCCGCATGCCGTCCGCCTTGCTCTCCAGCTGGTCCATCTCCGCGGCCGCGCTCTCCATGGCCTCGTAAGCGCTGGCGCAGTAGAGCTTGCAGACCTCTACCAGCTTCTCGCAGATGGTGGACACGAGATCCGCCAGGCTGAGGATCTGGTCCAGGGTGATCTGTTCGTTGGCCATGCCCAGGTCCCTCATGGAGCCCTCTACTGAAGCCCCCGTCATAGCGTCCTTGAATTTCTTCCAGAATGCCATCTGATCACTCCTACCCCATTAGCTTTGACAGAACGAAATAGGATGCTGCCGCGGCGCCCGCGCAGAAGGGCAGGGTTACGACCCACGCCAGCAGTATATCACGGAAGGTCTTCCAGCCTACAGACTTCAATCCCGAGGCCAGCCCCGTGCCGGTGACCGACGAAGTGACCACGTGGGTCGTGGACACCGGCAGCCCCAGGCGGGACGCCGTGAAGATGACCAGCGCGGCGCCCGACTCGGCCGAGAATCCATGCACCGGATGAAGCTGGGTGATCCCCTCGCCCATGGTCCTGATGAGCCGGAAAGAGAGGACGCTCAGGTATGTCCCCACCGCCATGGCGCCGGCGCAAAGCAGGATAACCCAGACGGGGACGTGCAGCTCTTCCCACTGGTAGTGGGCTGCCAGGAACAGGGTGATGATGCCCATGACCTTGGTGGCGTCGTTGGAGCCGTGGGTGAAAGAGACGAAGGCTGAGGAGAATATCTGCATCTTGCGGTAGAAACCGTCGGCACGCTCGATGTCGATGCGGATGGCGCCGATTATCCGCCGTGACAGGTACATCAGGATAAAGCCGACGGACATCCCGATCAGGGGCGAGAACACCAGCGCCGACATGACGGTAGCGGCCTTGCCCCAGTTGACCCCCTCCGCGCCCAGGGCGATCATGCCCGCCCCCAGCAGGCCGCCGATGAGGGCATGGGACGAGCTCACCGGGAGCCCCCAGATCCAGGTCAGGGTGTCCCAGATGAATGCACCCAACAGCGCCGAGACCACCAGGAGGGCCATGGTGTCGCCATCGGCGTCAGAAAAGCTGATCACTCCGCCGATGGTCTGGGCCACCTTGATGCCCAGGAACGGGCCGATGAAGTTGAAGAAGGCTGAGACGGCGATGGCGGTGCGTGGCTTGAGGGCCTTGGTGTAGATGACTGTCGATACGGCATTACAGCCATCGTGAAAACCATTCATCAGGTCGAAAGCGATGGCTGCCACGACAACCATGACAAGTAGCAGGCTGCTGTCCACGCACTTTTTCTATCACCTGGGCGGTGGCCGCGCAACCGGCAGGCGGGGCGTCCCCCAGGACCGCCCCCGGACGGCCCGCCCTATCCCACCCGGCATCCTGGCAGGGCGCTCACCCGGGTGAACCTCTGGCAACGGATGGGTGGTGGTTCAGGCGGTCACGAGCCGGGACCGGCTGTGCCGACTAGATGCTGCCGGCAACGCCGTCGAAACGGTCTCATGCAGCAGAGTCAGGCAGCAGAGTCAGGAGGCGGCGATGATCCCGTCGACGGCGGCGCGCAGGTCGTCGCCGTCCAGGCCCATGTAAAGCCGGTAGCACCGTACCGACTGCACCAGGGAAGCGAGCACGTTGAAGTTCTCGCGGGTAGTGTGGGGGTCCATGAAGAGGAAGGCGTACAGGATGAGCTCGGCCAGGGCTGCCGAAGGCGCCACTTCCTCATAGCGGGTCACGCCGTCCTCAGCGATGACGGGGAACACCAGCAGGTCGGCACGGGCAGTCTCCACGACTGCGTCAGCGCCGACCTCACGGAGGTTCACCCGCTCGCGGGGCTGCCATTTGTCTTCCGTCAGCGTCCTGGCCAGCGCCAGTTGCGAGTAGAGGTCGACCGTCTCGGCGCAGACATCCACCTCTTCGGGGAAGAAGAGCATCTCGACCCCATCACCGCCGGAACGCACGAACACCGTGTCATCCCCCAGCAGCTTGAAGCCACGCTGGAGCAGCTTGAGCGCCATGGTGGACTTGCCGCAGTTGCTCTTGCCCGGAAAGAGGATGCCGCACCCGTCACGAACCAGTCCGGCGGAGTGCACCGGGAAGAGCCCCCTGGTCTTGAGCATCTGTGCCCACATGGGGAAGAAGATGACGTGCGCCACCGACCAGGCGCAGGCGGCCATGTCGGTCTCGACGAAGGCCGCCGCCACACCGGCGTCGATGTCGGCTATGATCGACCCGGCGCCGGGAACCTCCTGGAAGCGAAGCTGGTCCTCACTGCTGTACCTGAGCACCTGCCAGTCGTAGAGCAGCTGGGCCTTGCCTGAGGCGCTCAACGATTCCACCGGGCTGCCGCTGCCGCCTTCCATGAGGTAGAACTCTATCTGCGCTTCCTCGCCGGGGTCGCCGCGGAATGGCCTGAGGAAATCCTGGATCGCCAGCGCGAGCAGGTGGTTGTCAGCATAGACCCTGGTGACGATACCGTGAAAGTTGTACGTCGCCGCGTTCCGCTTGGCCCCCTGGATATGTTTTTCTATTTGATCGCCCAGTCTGCTTTCCACTGATGACCTTCAGCTGTCTCTATGTCAGGGGGCCGGCGGTACGATTATCTCCGTGCTCCAGCCGCCGCCGGTGCCGCCCGTGCCGCCGGTGCCGCCCGTGCCACCGGTTCCACCGGTGCCGCCGGTGCCGCCCGTGCCACCGGTTCCGCCGGTGCCGCCGGTGCCGCCGGTTCCGGAGGGTGACACTCCCAGGTCTCCCTCTACCTCTGCCAGCACGGTCTCGAGCTGCGCGACATCGGTATCACGGTGCTCGGTGTAAAGGTTCTCACAGACGCTCTCCGCCGTTGCTTCGTCGCCGTAACGGCCCGTCATTTCGACGACGCAGTCACTCCAGGTGTATCCTGTGATCACCTCGTCGTCGCCGGCGAGGTTGAGCCCTCCGGCCGAATCTACGTTCTTGATGTCGCCGGCCCGCTCGCCGTCACCCTGGCTGCCCTGAGTGGAACCGTCTGTGGTTGCTTCGTCACCACAACCAACAATTACGAACATCGCCCCCAGCATCAAGATTCCAGCGATCAACAACATCGCCCTGGCTGCGCCCCGGTGCCCGTGTCCTGTTGGCTTTGCAAATCTCATAACCCTTGTTCTCCCTCGCTAGTTTCAGTTTGAATTCCTGAGCTTTTATAGTATTTTACGCTCTTTTTCTTAATATTGTCTGGTTATTTCTGTTAAGTTTTTTGAAGGCTTCTCCCTTTTCACACGCTTTCTCCACGCTTTCCCCACGGTCTCGTCCCTGCGCCGCCCTGAGGCTGCCGGTCGGTCCTGCAAGATGTATGTGCCCTCGACAGTCCGGTCCTGGCGCCCGTGGCATCACAACGGTGCCTGCCTTGCCGGGACTGCGCGGCAAAGAGAAGGGGCGCGGCCTTGTTC
>QZKG01000052.1 GCA_003599855.1 Gaiellales bacterium
ATCCCAGCCGGGGAATAGCAGCACAGCGGGATGGCACTTAAGCGCACGAGCAAGAACCTTTGCCCTCTCCACCCCAAGTTTCACCCTGTCATTTTCAATCGCTGACAGGGTCGACTGAGGAATACCTGTAAGCTCTGAAAGCTGGTTCTGGCTGAGTTCCTGAAGCTCCCGGATGATCTTGACTGACTCCCCGACTGAAACATCTATTCTCTTTTTTGCCTTCTGGTAATCCTTCATCGTTTCCTCCGATAATCATGTGCGGTCAGGTCGACTACTTCTACCAGTATTTCTTGAGCCTCGACGCGGTAAATAAGTCGATAACCGAGGCCCAGTCTGGAAGACCGGTGACCTTTCCACTCTCCCTTCAGACTCTCGTCGTGAAAGCCTTTGATTCGTCGCAATCCTGTCGGGCCTGAAATCGCAACTATGTCTTTCCATTTCTCATAGCGCTTGAGGACTTCCACAGGCGCTTTTCTTAGTGATTTATCAGCTCGCCGGTGCTCATATATCTCCCACATAGCTAATTTATACTATACTATTTATGTTATGGCAAGAGATATTGAATCCCGGCAAGAAGTTCGAACCCTGTTTGGTGTCAAGATTTCAGGCAACAAAAAATGGCTTTGTTAAGCCATTTCTGAGGGGTAAGAAGGTGGTGGACCAGGCCGGGTTCGAACCCGGCGGCGCACAGAATCCATAGCATGGCCTGCGGGTACCGGCACGAAGAAAGAGGCGCCCGGCGGGGCGCCTCTGCAATTGTCCTGTCAGCCGCCGCATGCGCGGCGTCTCATGATCGTTATTTCGGCTCGATCAGGCCATAGTTGCCGTCGCGGCGGCGGTAGATGACGTTGGTGTCGTTGGAGTCGGCGTTCTGGAAGACGAAGAACTCATGGCCGATGAGCTCCAGCTGCAGGGCTGCCTCCTCCACCGACATCGGCTTGATGAGGAACTGCTTGGTCTTGACGATCTGCGGCCCGCCTTCCTCCTCTTCCTCCTCCTCGCCGGCGAAGGCCGTCGCCACCCCGACGTCCGGCGGCAGGCTGCCGCGCACGTGCGCGTCGTGGCTCACCAGCTTGCTGCGGTACTTCTTTACCTGGCGGCCCAGCTTGTCGGCGACGAGGTCGATGGAGGCGTACATATCGCCGGAGGCGCCCTTGGCCCTCAAAACAGGGCCCTTGGTGAAGATGGTCGCCTCAGCCACCTGGTTGTCAGCGATGCTGGGGTTCTTCTCCACAAAGAACTCGAGCTCCATGGTGCTGGCGCTGTTGAGGTTCTTGCCGAGCTTGAGGAGCTTCTCTTCAGCATAGGAGCGGAGGGCTTCGGTTACGTCTATGTTCCTACCCTTGACCTGAAATTGCATTGTCATCCTTCCCCGAGTTGTCTCTTTCCAATAGTTTCGGAATCCGTCGGCTCATTCCCTAGTTTTTCACGGTGCGGGCGAAAGTCCAGACATCCACGACCACCCCCAGGTCCGCAGTCAGGACGCGGGAGCATTCGGACACGGTGGCGCCGGTGGTGTATACGTCATCGACAAGCAGGACCTTCGGCGTTTCCACCCCATACCCCCTGCGTACGGAGAAACTGTCACTGAGATTCTTCCCGCGATCATTAAAATTAAGCCTGTTCTGGGGCGTGGTCGGGAAATTCTTCACAAGAAGGCCTGCCAGCGGCAGTCCCAGCGTCTTCGACAGGGCCCTGGCGTAAAGCTCAGCCTGGTTGTAGCCGCGGCTGAACTTCCTGGATGCGTGCACAGGCACATACGTTAGGGTAACCTCTCCCGTTTTTTCCGTCAAACCGGCCAGGCGCGGATGGCTGTGGGTGGCTTCAGCCATGACGCCGGCCAGGTGGCGGCGGCCGGAATACTTCAGGCGGTGGATGGCGCTGCGGGCGGGCCCCGCGTAGCGGAAGGCCGCCTGCGCGGAGCCGAAATGAAGCCTTCGCCCGCGGCATTCCCGGCATTCAGGCACATCATAGAGGGACGGCTTGCCGCAGCGGCGGCAGCTCGTGGGCCCGATGGGCTTCAGCCGGGCTCGGCAGGACAGGCATAATTCGTCCCCGCAAACGCCGCAGTGCGCGCAGCGCAAAGGGAAGAGCAGGGACAGCAACTGTGAGAGGATGGCTTCGCCAGGTTTGGCCATATCCGCGGCCCTCGCTTCCGCTCTTGTCTTTATTACTGATTCGTACAGCGACGGCGGCGCTCGGTGGCGCCGGGGGGTAAGGAAACCCTAGTCCTGCACGTGGCTGTCGGCCTCGATGACGGTGAAGGGCTCCAGGTGGACCGCTTCATCCAGCACGCTGCCGGCGCCGATGACGCAGCGGTCGCCCACCACCACGCGGTCGTGGATGTGGACCTCGTCGCGGATATGGGCGCCGCGGCCGATGATGCCGCCCATCACCTTGGCCCCCGCCCCGGTCTGGGAGGCGTGCCACTTGATGACGCCCTCCAGGGCGGCGCCGTCCTCGATGACGCTGTGGTCGCCGATGATGAGCGGGCCGGTGAGCCTGACGTCCTTGCCGACTGTGCAGTAATCCCCCAGCAGGATGGGGGGCTCCAGCCTCGCCGTGCTGTCCACTCTCGTCCCCTTGCCGGTGATGATGCCGGGGGAGCGCTCCTTGCCGGATATCTCAACCCTGACCTTGCCGGTGAGGGCGTCGAAGTTGCCGATGCGGTACTGCTCGAGGCTGCCCACGTCGTTCCAGTAGCCGTCGATCTCGAAACCGTGGAAGGGGATCGATTTCTCGACGAATTCGGGGAAGAGCTGCTTGCCGAAGTCGTAGAAGGCGTCCTTGGGGATGTAATCGAAGACGGCCGGCTCGAAGATATAGATGCCGCAATTGCAGAGGTTGCTGAGCTCCTCGCCGGGGGCCGGCTTCTCCTGGAAGCCCACGACGCGGTTCGTTTTGTCGAGGATGACCACCCCGAACTTGCTGGGGTCCTCCACCCGCTTGAGCGCCAGGGTGGCGATGCCGCCGGACTCGCGGTGCTGCTCCATCAGGCGCGTCAGGTCGATGTCGGTCAGGGCGTCGCCGCTGATGATGAGGAAGGTCTCGTCGCCGAGGAACTTCTGCACCCGCTTGACGCCCCCGGCCGTGCCCAGGAGCTCCGGCTCCAGGGAGTAGCTGAGCTGGACCCCCACCTTCTGGCCCTTGCCGAAGTAGTTGGTGATGGCGTGGGGGTGGTAGTGGAGGTTGGCAACGGCCTGCGTGTAGCCGTGCTGCTTGATCAGGCGCAGGATATGCCACATCACCGGTCGGTTGACGATCGGTGCCATCGGTTTGGAGATGGAGCCGGTCAGCGGCCGCAGACGCGTGCCGAGGCCGGCGGCTAGCACCATGGCTTTCAATCTTTGCCTTTCTTCGCTTCGGCGAGGCTCTCGGTATAGGGCTCGCGGTGGACCCCCGCCTCGGTGATGATGGCCGCGACGTTCTCATGGGGAGTGACGTCGAAGGCCGGGTTGCAGACAGCGATGCCGTGGGGCGCCACCTGGGTGTCCATCATGCAGGTCACCTCTTCGGTGGGCCGCTCCTCGATGGGGATGTGATCGCCGTCGGGGACGCCCAGGTCCACGGTGGAGGTGGGCGCGGCGACATAGAAGGGAACGCCGTGCTCGCGGGCCAGCACTGATACCGTGTAGGTGCCGATCTTGTTGGCCACGTCGCCGTTGGCGGCGATGCGGTCCGAGCCCACCACCACGGCGTCGATCTCGCCCTTCTTGAAGAAGTAGCCGGCCATGTTGTCGGTGATGAGGCAGCAGGAGATGCCTTCCTGCTGCAGCTCCCAGGCGGTCAGCCGGGCGCCCTGCAGGAACGGGCGGGTCTCGTCGACGTAGACGTGGATCGAGGGGTCGCGCCTGAAGACGGAGCGGATGACCCCCAGGGCCGTGCCGTAGCCGCCGGTGGCCAGCGCCCCGGCGTTGCAGTGGGTGAGGATGCGGGCCCCTTCTGGGAAGAGCGGCGCCGCGTGCTCGCCCATGGCCATGCACATGGCGATGTCCTCTTCGAGGATCTCCTGGGAGCGCTCCTTCATGCGGGCGCGGATCTCGCCAGGCTCGCCCGGCTCGCCGTAGATCTTCTTCATCTGGTCGAGAGCCCAGCCCAGGTTGTAGGCTGTGGGCCTGGTCTCGAAGAGCCCCTGGGCGGCGGCGTCGAGGTCGGCCCTGAGGCTTTGGTAGTCCTCAGCATTCGACTGCATCGCCGCCAGGGCCATGCCCATGGCGGTGGCCACGCCGATGGCGGGGGCGCCGCGAATCACCATCGTCCTGATGGAGTCCGCGACCTCCTGCCAGGTGGTGTGGTGGATGTACTCCTCTTCCAGGGGCAGGACGCGCTGGTCGATCATCACGACCTCGTCCCCCTGCCACTCGATGGTCTTGATCCTGTAGTTGCTCTCAGCCAAACCTGTCTCCCTCCAGATTCGAGATCCTTCGTCGCGCTCCGCGCTCCTGCGCTTTAAGTCCCCTCTGACCAGGAAGCGAGGTACTTCTCCTGCTCGGGGGTGAGCTTGTCGATCCTGATGCCCATGGTCTCGAGCTTGAGCGCCGCGATGTGCTCGTCGATCTCCCGCGGCACGGAGTAGACCCTGTTCTCCAGCCTGCCGTGGTTCTTGACGATGAACTCCGCCGCCAGCGCCTGGTTGGCGAAGCTCATGTCCATCACCTGGCCGGGATGGCCCTCAGCCGCCGACAGGTTCACCAGCCGGCCCTCGGCCAGCAGGTAGAGGATGCGTCCGCCGGGCAGGGTGAACTCCTCCATGAAGTCGCGCACCGTGCGCCGGGCGGTGGACATCTCCTCCAGCGCCGGGATGTTGATCTCGACGTTGAAATGGCCGGTGTTGCAGATGATGGCGCCGTCCTTCATCACTTCCATGTGCGCCTTGTCGATGACGTGCTTGTCGCCGGTGGCGGTGACGAAGAGGTCGCCGTAGGTGGCCGCCTCGGCGATGGGCCTGACCTCGTAGCCGTCCATGACCGCCTCCAGCGCACGCAGGGGGTCGACCTCGCAGACGGTGACCCGCGCGCCCATGCCGGCGGCGCGCATGGCGACGCCGCGGCCGCACCAGCCGTAGCCGCTGACCACGACCTGCAGGCCGGAGAGCAGCATGTTGGTAGCGCGAATGATACCGTCGATGGTGGACTGGCCGGTGCCGTAACGGTTGTCGAAGAGGTGCTTGGTGTCGGCGTCGTTCACCGCGACCACCGGGAACTTGAGCACGCCGTCGGCCTCCATGCTCTTGAGGCGGATGATGCCGGTGGTGGTCTCCTCGGTGCCGCCGTAGATCTCGTCGATCTGGTCCTGGCGCTCGGCGTGGACGATGCTGATCACGTCGGCGCCGTCATCCATGGTCACGTGGGGGTGATGGTCGACGGCGGCATGGAGGTGTTTGTAATAGGTGTCGTTGTCCTCGCCCTTGATGGCGTAGGTGCTGATGCCATACTCGGCCACCAGGGCCGCGGCGGTGTCGTCCTGGGTGCTCAGGGGGTTGGAGGCGCAAAGCACCACGTCGGCGCCGCCGGCCTTGAGGGTGCGCACCAGGTTGGCGGTCTCGGTGGTCACGTGCAGGCAGGCCGAGAGGCGAATTCCCTCCAGGGGCTTCTCCTTCTCGAAGCGGTCGCGGATCGACTGGAGCACCTGCATGCGCTTGTCGATGAGCTCGATCTTGAGCCTGCCGCGCTCGGCGAGGCTCAGGTCTTTCACGTCGTGGGCTACTACGTCCGGCATGTTGAATCTCTCCTTTTGGTTTTCCGGGATTCGCCGGCCCGGTGCAAAAGGCGTTCCTAAGCCCCAATGCGCGGGCCGCGTTCGGTCACGGCATCAATAATCGTGACTGCCCCCTACCGTTTCGACAGCCACGCGCGATGTTTCCTGGATTTTTCAGACGTGCGCGCCGCGCCTCAGCGCAGCGAGTGATAAGTATACTAGATATGGGGATGGGAGTATAGAAGGGGCTAACCCAGCCGCCGCTTCAGCTCCTCGATGCGCTCCACGGGCGAGGGGTCGACGCCCTGGAGCACCGCCATGTAGAGCGAGACCCAGTCCCCCAGGTAGCAGGCGGAGAGCACACGGGCCAGGCGGCTGGCGCCGCTGGTGGCATGGCGGATGACCTCTCCGGGGAGCGAATCCGCGGTGAGCTCCATGCGCTTCAGGTTCTGGGTGTGCGTCTCCCGGTCCTCCAGGTAGACCACGCGGAAGCGCGCCTGCAGGTCCGCGGGGCGCTCCCAGCCGACGATCTCGTTGTGGTTCAGTTCGGGGAACTCGTTGCAGAAGGCCAGCGTCTTGGCGTTCTCGTTGATCTGGCCCTTCCAGCGGCGGGCGGCTACCGCGGTCAGTTCGGCGCCGTAAATGACGGGGATGTTGCCATGGAGCTTCAGGGCGAGCTGCTTGGCCGGGTTGTCCGCTGCGGGCCTGTCCATGCCGTACGCCTCAGCAAGGTCCTCCAGAGCCGCCGCCGTCTCGCGCACATCATCCTCCAGCTCACCGACGAGCCCCATGGCCTCCAGGCAGGCGGCGACCGGGATGGAAAGATAGCCGATGGCGGCCCGGGGCTGCAGGCCGGACGGTATCGTGATCAGCGGCAGCTCCTGCTCGCCGGCCAGGGCGGCCATCCTGCCGCCGGAGGTGATGCAGATGACGCGGCTGCCCCGTTCCAGCGCCTGCCCCAGGCAGGAGAGGGTCTCCTCGGTGTTGCCGGAATAGCTGATGGCGAAGACCACCGTCCGGCTGTCCACCCAACCGGGCAGGCTGTAGTTGCGCACGGTCTCCATGTTGCAATAGAGGGAGGAGTCGTAGACGCCCCGCACCAGGTCGGCGCCGATGGCGGAGCCACCCATGCCGGCCACCACCACACCGCCCACCTCGTGCGGGGACTCCTCCACCCTCTCCCGGGCGGCGCCGTAAGCCTCTCGCACCTGCTCGCCCAGCCCGGCCACCATGCCGAACTGGCCCTGGGTGTCGAGCGCCAGGATAGCGCTGGTGTCGTCCAGCTTCTCTGTAAGTGGATCCTTGGCGTCCATTGAATCGGGCGGGCTGGCCTAATGGTCGGCGGCCACCGAGGGGAAACGCTTCAGCTTGTCCATGATCATCGCCTGGATCTCATCGCGGCGCTCGGGGGTCTTCGCCTCGCAGCGGACCACCACCACCGGCGAGGTATTGGAGGCGCGCACCAGGCCCCAGCCGTCGGGGAAGAC
Source organism: Gaiellales bacterium (assembly GCA_003599855.1). Classification (GTDB taxonomy): domain Bacteria; phylum Actinomycetota; class Thermoleophilia; order BMS3ABIN01; family BMS3ABIN01; genus SURF-19. Next base: position 7,185 of record QZKG01000052.1, read on the forward strand.
CACGCGCGCACCGTCGATGTCGATGATCTCCCCGCCCTCGGCGGCGAACTCCTCCTTGATGGTCTCGACGATCTGGAACTTCTCCTCCTCGTCAGTTTCGATGCGGAGCTCGGGAGTGGCGTAATACCTGGGGATGTCCGCCATGGTCCCGGAGAGCTTTTCATCACTCCTGGACACCAACTCCACCAGCCGCGCCGCCGAATAGATGGCGTCGTCGTAGCCGAAGTAGCGGTCGGCGAAGTAGATGTGGCCGCTCATCTCGCCCGCCAGCAGCGCCTTCTCCTCGCGGATCTTGGCCTCGATGAGGGAATGGCCCGTCTTCCACATGAGCGGCTTGCCGCCGTGGGCGGCGATGTCCTCCACCAGCGCCTGGGAGCATTTCACCTCGAAGATGACGGTGCCCCCCGGATGCTCCTTGAGGATTTCGCGGCCGAAGAGGATCATCAGCTGGTCGCCCCAGACGATGGCGCCGTCGTCGGCCACCGCGCCGATGCGGTCGGCATCGCCATCGAGGGCTATGCCGAGCTCGGCTCCCTCGTCGGCCACCGTCCTGATCAGGTCTTCGAGATATTCAGGCACCGTCGGGTCCGGGTGGTGGTTGGGGAAGGTGCCGTCCAGCTCGCAGTAGAGCTCCACCACCTCGCAACCAAGACGTTTAAGCAGCTCCGGCGCCACGGCGCCGCCGACGCCGTTGCCGCAGTCCAGCACCACCTTGACCGGACGGTCGAGCTTCACGTCGTCCACGATATGCTCTATATAGGAAGGCACCGGGTCCTCGGCGGACTCCCTGCCTTCACCGGTGGCGAACTCGCCGGACTGGATGATGGCGAGTATCTTCTGGATCTCCTCGCCGTAGATGGTGCCATGGCCCTCGCAGAGCTTGAAGCCGTTGTACTCCGAGGGGTTGTGGCTGCCGGTGATCATCACGCCGGCCTGCTTGTCGTACTTGTGGAGCGAGTAATAGAAGACGGGGCTCGGCACCTCGCCCACGTCGATGGCGTCGCAGCCGGTGGCGAGGACGCCGCGGATGATGGCGTCGCGGAACGGCTTCGAGCTCGGGCGGTTGTCGCGGCCGACGAGCGCTTCGCTGTGCCCGTGCCCCAGGGCGTAAGTGCCGTAGGCCCGGCCCAGCAGCTCCACGTTCTCCTCGGTCAGGTCCTCGCCGACGAGGCCCCTGATGTCATATTCACGGAATATCCTCGGATTGATGCTGGCAGTCACTCCTGTCCTCCTGTATGTCGATTCCCCGCAACGGGGTTCTGTGTGATCCTTACAGGTCGACCTTCCACTTGCCGTCCTCCATGACCAGCCTGAAGTCCTGCTCTACGCTCTGTTCGGCCTCGCCGATCTTCATGGACAGGCGCGCCCTCACCATAGCGGTGTCCCCGCCGACGCCGATGTCCTCCTGCAGCGTCTCGAAATCCTCCAGCTTCACCTCACCGATGGCGCCGAAGAGCTGCCCCCTCAGGTCGGACTCCTCACATTCGCGGATGGCGTCTTCCCGCGGCTGGCCGCCCAGGCTGCTGCTGGATGACAGGTCGAACAGCGTGGCGCAATCGTTCTCGAACGCCGCCTGGATGAAATCCTTCGCCGTGGCCGCCGGCCCGGTGTCGCCACACCCGGCAGCCGCCAGGACCAGCGCCGCCACTAGCGGCAACAACAGCCATCGCTTGCGAAGCTTGCGAATGATGTTACCTCCCATGAATGGCTCCCGTGGCGCTGACCTGATCAGCTCTGCCAACTTTACAACATTTCCTCTGGAAAAGTCGTGCCGGCAACGCCGCGTGGTGGGCCTTTAGCGCCTGCGTGGGCTCAGGCGGCGGCGCCGAGGCGCTTCCTGAAAGCGGCGAGGATGAAGCGGGCGACCATGCGCATGCCGCCCTGCTGCCTGATCAGCCGCAGCCTGCGCCAGCGCCCCACCTGACCAGCGCTCTCGCGCTCTGGCGGGCGCCAGACATAGTAGGGGCCGTCTCCGCCCCCGGCGGCCTCGATGATTCCGCGCTTGAGGAGCGTCGGGCTGGCCGGAACAGCCGCGCCGTCGCTGAAGAAGCTGTTAGCCGCGAAGATATCCCGGCCGCAGACCACCAGTTCCGAGTCCTGGGCCACCAGGCCCAGGTTGCGCTGGTTGTAATAGATGACTGCGAAGTCCGGGTGCGTGTAGCTGGTGGTCGCCGGCAGGGCCAGGATGACGTCGTACTCGCGTGAGAGCGCTTCGGCTATCTCGCGGCCTTCGTCGTCACGCCCCTCTTCGGGGGAGACAGCCTCCGAACCCACCACCAGCACCCGGATCCTGCTGTTGTTTCCCTGATAAACGTTATTCACCATGTATAACATTTTACGCCGGGAGCGCCCTCTTGTTAAGCCCCCCGGGGGTATGCTCGCCACCGGCGCGAGGGCGGGCCGTCATGCGTGGCACAAAGCGGCGGGGCCTTCATTTGACAGGGAGCGTTTTCTTCTCTATTATTCATCCTTGCGCCTGATTCGGCAGTGACTATGAAGACTTACGTAGCAAAACCATCAACGATTAATCGCGACTGGTACGTCGTTGACGCAAGCGGCATGCGGCTGGGCCGCCTGGCCACTCGTGTCGCCGACACCCTGCGCGGCAAGAACAAGCCCGATTATACGCCCCATATCGACACGGGCGATTTCGTGGTGGTCGTCAATGCCGGCAAGATCGCCGTGACCGGGAACAAGCTGGAAGACAAGATCTACTACCGGCACACCGGGTACCCGGGCGGCCTCAAGCAGAGGACGCTGGCGGAGATGCTCGAGAAGCAGCCGGAAGAGGTCATCCGCAAGGCGGTCAGGGGCATGATGCCCAAGAACCGGCTGTCCCGGGCGCAACTCAAGAAGCTCAAGATCTATTCCGGGGCGTCCCACCCGCACGAAGCCCAGAAACCAGTGGAGATGGAAATTGGCTAGCTATTTCGCAACAGGCAAACGCAAGAATGCCATCGCCCGGGTCATCCTGACCCCCGGCGAGGGCAACATCACCGTCAACGACCGACCCGTGAGTGAGTACTTCGGGCGCGAGCGCCTGACCACCGAGATCAGGATGCCCCTCAAGACCACCGGCACCGACAGCCGTTTCGACGTCAGGGCCAACATCACCGGTGGCGGCGTGAGCGGCCAGGCGGGCGCCCTCAAGCACGGCATCGCCCGGGCGCTGCTCAAGGCGGATGAGTCGCTGCGCAAGGAGCTGCGCGGCGGCGGTTTCCTCACCCGCGACTCGCGCATCACGGAACGCAAGAAGGCCGGCCTCAAGGGCGCGCGCAAACGGCCGCAGTTCTCCAAGAGGTAGACCGGCAGCGGCAGGGTCCGCGCCAGGATTTCCAGGGACGCCCCAGGGCGTCCCTTTTTTATTTGCCTTGATGCCGGCCTGGCGGGGATAATCGTGCCATGCCGCGCCTTACCATCGACCTCAAGAAGATCGAGGAAAACACCCGGCTCGTCGCCGGCATGCTCTCGCCTTTCAATGTGCGCCTCGTGGGCGTCACCAAGGCCTGCCTCGGCAACTGGCACGTGGCCGCCGCCATGGTCGCGGGGGGCGCTGCGGCCCTGGCTGACTCGCGGGCGGCGAGCATCGCCCGGCTCCGGCGGCACCTGCCATCGGTGGAGCTGCAACTGCTCAGGGTCCAGCCGGGCGAGGAGCCGGCCCCCGTGCCCGCCGACCTGTTCTTCATATCTTCGGCCGCCCAGGCCCGGACGGCGACTGCGCCTGGCGGCGGTGCGCGGCGGTTCATCCTCCTGGTGGAGACGGGCGACGGCCGCGAGGGGGTCCTTCCCGAACAGGCGGAGGCGGAAATTTCCCGTCTGGGGGCCCTTCCCGGCGCCGTGGCCGCCGGCCTGGCCACCAACACCGCCTGCGCCAGGGGCGTCCTTGCACCCGGGGAGCCGCTGGAAAGATTTCGCAAGACGGCTGGCCTGACGGCCCCGCCGGCAGTAGCGGGAGCGCCCCGGCCGGTCATCTCCGCCGGCGGCTCCGGCCTGCTGGGGCTCCTGCAGGGCGGCCGGCAAGCAGGGTGGCTGGAAGAGGTGTTCGGCTGGCTGACGGACCTGCGCTCGGGCGAAGCCCTCCTGCTGGGCAACATCCCGGCCGGAGGCGGCGGCGTGGCGCCTCTTCCCGGGGCCCACCGAGACGCCTTCGTCCTTGAGGCGCCGGCCCTGGAAGTCTCGGACAAGGGGGGGAGGCGCCAGGTGCTGGCAGGACTGGGCATTCAGGATATCGGGGCTGGCAAGGTGACTCCTGTCACCCCCGGCCTCGCCGCCGGGACGGTCACCAGCGACTACCTGGCGCTGGACGGCAGCGAGCTCATGGGAGCACTCCCGGCCGTCGGCGAAATCCTGGGGTTCATCCCTTCATACTACGCGCTGCTGGCGGCGATGACCTCACCCTTCGTGGAGAAGGTACTGGTGGGCGCCGGCCAGGCTGCGTCAGTCGCCCTGGGGAGCCAGCGCCTCGGTTGACTCCGTCTGCGATTCGTACAGTTTCCAGCCGTTCCCGGTCTTCCTGATAGTGTGGATGGCGGTCACCCGGGTATCCGTGAACTCCGGGCCGTTCACCTTGCGGGTCACCTGCACGGCGCGCAGCTTGGCCTGGTTTCCTTCCAGCTCCATCACCTCGACACTGTCGAGCTCGTAATCGAGGTCATAGACCTCGAACACCTGCTCGACCACGGCGCGGGTCTGGGAGTATTGGGGGCTCTCGGGGTGCATGGTGGACATGACCCCTTCGACGTCCTCGTTCTGGAGGTATTCGATCTGGTCCTTTAGGACCTGCTTCACCGCTCCCTCTTCAGGGTCGCCGCCGCACCCGGCGGCCGGCAGCGCGGCCAGGGCGACGAGCAGCAGCACAACAGTGGTTCTGACAGGATGCCTCACAGTGCCTCCTTGGGCTTCTACGGTCGGGCATTTGGGATTATACCCCGCCGGAGGCTTCTTTGCAGGCAGAAATGGCGTGCATCCTTTTTCCACCGGACCCTGGCCGTGCCTTCAGTCAACGGATCCAGCCTGGGGCTGTGCCTGCAGGCGACCCATCCCCACTCCGCCAGCGGGTTCCGTCCTCTGCACCCCCAGCAACTGCTCCAGCCTTCCTGTGAAACTGGAGGAGGCGCGCTCCAGGTACCAGCATACGACCAAAACCAGGAGCATGAGCGATACCGTTGCCAATGCGGAAAGTCGGCTGTTGACCGTGATCACGCCTGCGAGCGCCAGAAGGCTGTAGGCAGAACGGTGGAACAGGTACAGTGGATATGAATGGCGGCCTGCGAGGGCTGCCGCCCGCGCGAAGGGCGGCGGGCCGGCCGCGATGCTGAAAAGGCAGAAAAGGGCCGCGCTCCAGAGCATCAACGGCGTGAATACCAGTCCGGAGGCGGCAAACAGCAGGTCGGGGAAGCGGGTGATGTACGCCGAGACGAAGAACAGCACCAGCGAAGCCACGACACAGGCCCTGCTGGACAGCTCTTTCCGGTAGCGTTCCAGCATCACTGGCATCGCCATACCCAGGGCCAGGAGCAGGATATTGGCCAGCAGGAAATTGCGGTACAGTATCGCCAGGGAGTCGAAGCCGATGCGCCCGGCGAGCCCGGATACATGCTTCGTCCCCTCAAAGCCGGCAGCCGTGGCGATTGCAAGCAGCAGCAGGTAACGCCACAGGCCGAGCCGGGTCAGCAGGCGGTAGCAAAACGGAGCGGCCAGGTAACATTGCATCAGCGCCGGCAGGAACCAGAATACACCGGGAGCCACGACCAATGGGAAAGCCAGGTAGACGCCCAGGGTATGAAGGCTCAGCTGGTGCAGTGAGTCGTAACCGTAATCCGGCAGCGCCAGGGGTATTGTAGCCAGGCTCAGCCAGTAAAGGGGATAGATACGCAGCGCCCTCTTGAGATAGAACACGAGCAGGGAGCGGCCTCGACTGGTGGCGCCCGGCGGCACTCCCTCAAGCTGACGGCGCAGGGAATGATACAGCCCGAAGCCGCTGAGGACGAAGAAGACTGACACCGCCTCGCTGGCGTACTCGAACAGCCAGCGTTCATAGAAACCGGGAGCATAGAAGCTGGCGTAGTGGGAAACCAGTACCACGGCTATTGCCAGCCCCTTCAAATACTCGGTGGTCACCCTCGTATCCAATATCCCTCCTGCAGAAAATGGTTCCTGGCAGGGATGCCGGCCTCTGCCGGGCATCTGGGGATGACCCTGCGGCTGGGGACGAACATGACAAAACCATGGAATAACCTGGGGATAGCCTGGGGAAAAACTGGGGATGACCTGGCAGGCCGTGTCCGCCCGCTTCAGGATTGCATCATTATCTCATACTCAAGGCGGTTTGTAACCTGCCTGACCGCCTGGCGTTCCCTTGCCGGCCAGCATGTAGTAGATTACCGCCATGGAAGCAGCACTGAAGGAATGGCTGAAAGAGAAGGTGTCCGCCCCCCGCTACCGGCACAGCCTGGGGGTGCTCGACGCCGCCTGCGAACTGGCCGGGCGCCACGGCGTCGACCAGGCGCCGCTGAAGATCGCGGCGCTCGTGCACGACTCGGCCCGGGAGCTCCCCTTCGACGAGATGGTGGCCCTGGCCGAGCAGTGGCGGCTGCCCGTGCGCGACGTGGACCGGATCGCCCCGGTGCTCTTGCACGGGCGGCTGGGGCTGGAGCTGGTCCGCCGCGAGAAGGGTGTTGAGGACCCTGTCGTCACCAGCGCCGTCCTCTACCATACCGCGGGACACCCGGAGATGAGCCTGTCGGACAAGGTCTTCTTCCTGGCCGACCATATCGAGCCGGGCCGGAGCTACGCCCACCTGAAACAGCTGCGCGCCGCCGCCTTCGACGACATCGACCAGGCGATGCTCATGGCCCTGGACATCAACCGCGATTACCTCATCGGCAAGGGTCGCCCGGTGGACCCTGATTCACTGGAACTCAGGGAAGCGCTGCTGGAAGCCGAGGGGCCTGACCTCGGCTGACGGTTTCTCCCCGGCCGCCAAAGCATCTATAATCCCTGTATGGCTTTACGGCAAACCCGCATCCTTAATTCCAAAGATTGACCGGACGGTGAAGAAGACCGTGACACGCAAGTACTTCGGCACCGACGGCATCCGCGGCGTCGCCAACAAGGCGCTGACCGCCGACCTCGCCCTCCAGGTGGGGCGCGCCGCCGTGGCGGTGCTGCCTGCCGACGGCCCCCGGATACTCATAGGCCGCGACACCCGCATCTCAGGCCGCATGCTGGAGGCGGCGCTGATCGCCGGCATCTGCTCAGCCGGCGGCATGGTCCTGCGCGCCGGCGTCGTGCCGACCCCGGCGGTCGCCAGCCTGGTCGTCCGGGAAGAGGCGGACGCGGGGGTGGTCATCTCCGCGTCCCATAACCCGTATGAGGACAACGGCATCAAGTTCTTCGGTTCCTCGGGCTTCAAGCTGACCGACGAGCAGGAGGCGGAGATGGAATCCTACCTCACCGGCGCTGCCGATCTGCCGGAGCCCGGCGAGCCAGGCCCAGTGGAAGGGCTGGCGGGCGCGACCCGCAGCTATGTCGACGCGGTGCTGGAAAATTTCCGCATGGACCTGGCCGGCTTCAGGGTGCTGCTCGATTGCGCCAACGGCGCCACTTACCTGAGCTCACCCCTGGCGTTCGAGACGCTGGGAGCCACCGTCGACGTCATCGCCGACCAGCCCGACGGTTACAACATCAACCGCGACTGCGGCTCGACCCACATCGGCATCCTGCAGGAACGGATGCGCGGAGGCCGCTACGATGCTGGTTTCGCCTACGACGGCGATGGCGACCGGGTCATTGCCGTGGACGGCAACGGCGACGTGGTGGACGGCGATTTCGTGATGGCTATCTGCGCCAACCACCTCAAGAACGGCGGCGCCCTGCCGGGAAACACCATCGTCACCACCGTGATGACCAACCTCGGCTTCCACAATGCCGTCAGGGAACTGGGGATCGAGGTCAGGACCACCGACGTGGGCGACCGTTACGTGCTCGAGGAGATGCTGGCGGGCGGTTTCGGTTTCGGCGGGGAACAGTCGGGGCATATTATCAACCTCGCCAGCGGGACCACCGGCGACGGCCTGGCCACCTCGCTGCTGCTCACTCAGGTGATGCAGGAAACGGGGGCGCCGCTGGCGGAGCTGGCTACCATCATGGAGCGGCTCCCCCAGAAACTGGTGAACGTGCGCGTGGGGAACATGGCCGGGCTGGACGAAGCCGAAGAGGTCTGGGAGGCAGTGGAGCAGGAATCCGCCGCTCTCCAGGAGAAAGGTAGAGTCCTGGTGCGACCCTCCGGCACCGAGCCGGTGGTGCGGGTCATGGTGGAGGCGCCGACGCTCGAGGAGTGCGGCGCGGTCTGTGACCGCCTCGCCGGCATCATTGAGCGGAGCCTGGCCTGAGCCCCAGGCCCGGACCAGTAACTGCTAACCCGGGAACAGGAAACCTGTTATGTGCGGCATAATCGCCTATGTGGGCCGACGGCCCTGTACCGACCTTCTCTATCAGGGCCTGAGGAAGCTGGAATACCGCGGCTATGACTCGGCGGGCCTCTCTGTGCTCGACAACGGCGAAGTCAGGATCGTACGCGCCGTGGGTAACCTCGACAACCTCGAGCGGGAGCTCAAAGGCGGCGACGGGAACGGCGCCAGCACCGGCCTGGGCCACACCCGCTGGGCCACCCACGGCCGCCCCTCCACCGAGAACGCCCACCCTCACCTCGACTGCAGCGGCCGCATATCAATCGTCCTCAACGGCATCATCGAGAATTACGCGGTCCTGCGCGACGAACTGTCTGGCGAAGGCCATGGCTTCAGGTCCGAGACCGACGCCGAGGTCGTCTCTCACCTGATCGAGAAACATTACGACGGCGACCTGGTAGAGGCGGTCAGGCGGTCCATCGGGGACATCGAGGGGCACTTCGCCTTCTGTGCCGTCCATGCCGACCACCCGCAGCTTATCGTCGGCGCCCGCAAGGAGTGCCCGCTGATGGTGGGCGTCGGCAAGGACGAGAACTTCATCGCCTCTGCGATCCCGGCCTTCCTCTCCGAGACCCGCGACGTGATCGCCATCGAGGACGGCGAGCTGGTGGCTGTGACCCCGGAAGGCGTCGAGGTGCTCGACCTGGAGCTCCGGCCGGTCGAGCGTGACGTCACCCGCGTCAACTGGGATGCCGATGCCGCCGAGAAGGGCGGTTACGAGACTTTCATGCGCAAGGAGATCTTCGAGCAGCCCGCCGCCCTGGCCGACACGCTCGCGGGGCGCCTGGGTGGCGACGGCATGGTCACCCTCGAAGACATCAACATCCCCGATGAAGAACTGGCCGCCATCGACAAGGTCTACGTGGTCGCCTGCGGCACCTCATACCACGCCGGCCTCGTGGGCCGCTACGTGCTCGAGGGCTGGGCGCGCACGGCAGTGGAGCTCGATATCGCCTCGGAGTTCCGCTACCGCGACCCCGTCCTGTCACCCCGCACGCTGGTGATCGGCATCTCCCAGTCCGGCGAGACAGCCGATACCCTGGTGGCCATGCGCCAGGCGAAGAAGAGCGGCGCCAAGGTCATCGCCATCACCAACATCATGGGCAGCCAGGCCACCCGCGACGCCGACGGCGTCGTTTACACCCGCGCCGGGCTGGAGATCGGCGTGGCCGCCACCAAGACCCACCTGGCCCAGATCGCCGCCATCCAGCTCATCGCCCTGCACCTGGCGCGGCTTAAGGGTACGAAGCCCCCGGAGGAGCTGGCTGCGATCAGCGCCGAGTTGCACGGCGTGCCCGATCTGCTCACCGACTACCTGCGCCGCGAGACCGCCACCCGCGAGATCGCCAAGCGCTATTTCGAGAAGCCGTTCTTCCTGTATCTGGGCCGGGGCATCGGGCTGCCGGTCTGCCTCGAGGGGGCGCTCAAGCTCAAGGAGATCTCCTATATCCCCACCGAAGCTTACGCCGCCGGCGAGATGAAGCACGGGCCCATCGCCCTGCTGGAGAAAGGCTCCCCGGTGGTGGTGGTCGCCACCGACGGGCACGTCTACGACAAGGTCGTGTCCAACATCGAGGAGGTGCGGGCCCGGGAGGCGTCGGTGATCGCCGTGGCGACGGAGGGCAACGAGCAGATCCAGAGCATCTGTGACGACGTCATGTACGTGCCCAGGACCTCGGAGATGCTCTCGCCGCTGCTGTCCGTGGTGCCCCTGCAGCTGCTCGCCTACCATATCGCGCTGCTCAAAGGCTGCAACGTGGACCAGCCGCGCAACCTGGCCAAGACCGTCACCGTGGAGTAGGCGTCCCCGGGCCCTGCCCGGCCGCGACCCCCGCCGCTGATTGTGCCCGGCTGCCTTTTTTGATAATACGTAGCATGCCCCGCGCTTCATGGGGGAATAGTGGGATACAAGTAGCGTGGAATGGAGCATGACCGGTGCGAGTCGGAGTAGACATAGTCGAGCACAAGCGTTTCGCCCGCGCCCTGGAGCGCCACCCGGGCATCATCGAGCGGGTGTTCACCGTTGCCGAGCGGGAGTACTGCCGCTCACGCCCCAACCCGCTGCAGCATTTCGCGGCGCGCTTCGCCGCCAAGGAGGCGGTGGGCAAGGCGATCGGCACAGGCGTCCGCTCCTGGCAGGAGATCGAGGTCACCGGCCCCGGTAGCCCCGGCGTCAGCGTTACCGGGCGCATGGGACAGGCGGCCGCGCAGGCGGGGATAGGAGGCCTGGCCCTCTCCATGAGCCACAGCGCCTCGGTATCTGTCTCTGTCGTCATCGCCACCGGCAAACCCTGAAGCCATGAGGGGGAGGAACCATGGACGAGTCAGCCGCTGACAGCTACAGCCTGCCGCTCTATACTGCGGCGCAGATGCGAAAGACCGACGCCGCCGCCATCAAGGGCCTGGGCATCCCGGGCGTGGTGCTGATGGAGCGGGCGGGGATGGCGGTGGCGGAATACCTGCTGGACCATTTCTGCGGCCACCACTGTTTCATCATCCTGGCCGGCAAGGGGAATAACGGCGGGGACGGTTTCGTCGTCGCCCGCCACCTGGCGGAAGCAGGGTCGTCCACCCGCGTCTTCGCCGTGGCTCCAGCGCGGGAATACAGCGGCGACGCACTGACGAACCTGAAGATCCTGGGCAAGCTGGGCGTGGAGGTTGCCCACGCGCCGTCGGATGCGGTGCTCCGGCGCGCCCTGGCTGGCGATTGCGTCATCGTCGACGCTATCTTCGGGACCGGTTTCTCCGGCGAGCCCCGGGGCCGCGCCGCCCGGTTCATCAGCGCCGCATCGGCGGCGGCCGAGCGGCGGGCGGTCCCCGTGATCGCGGTGGATATCGCCTCGGGCATCGACGCCTCTACCGGCCGCATAGCGCGCAGGAGCCTGCCCGCCCGCACGACGGTGACGTTCCACGCGCCCAAGCTGGGGCACTTCGTCGCCCCGGGGAGCTACCTGACCGGGGACCTCATCCTGGCCGACATCGGCATACCCGAGGAAGCGGCGGCGCCGGCCGACCACTTCCTCACCGACCCCGACATGGTGGCGGCCATGATCCCGCCCAAGATGGAATACGACTACAAGTTCAGCGTCGGCCGCGTGCTGGTGGCCGGCGGCTCCCGCGGCCTGACCGGCGCCGCCTGCATGGCCGCCCAGGCGGCGCTCAGGGCCGGCGCCGGGGTTGTTACCGCGGCGGTGCCCGCCAGCCTCAACGAGGTCTTCGAAGAACGGCTCCTTGAGGTCATGACCATGCCCCTGGACGATGACGGCGCCGGCCATTTCACTGCCGCCTCGCTGCCGGGCCTGCTCGATGCCGCGGGCGCTTTCGACGCCCTCGCCGTGGGGCCGGGCATCGGCCGCGACCCGCGCTGCGCGGCCATGATCGCCGACTTCACCCTGAAGGCCGGGGCGCCGGCTGTGATCGACGCCGACGGCATCAACGCTTTCGCCGGCAGGCCGGGGTCGCTCAAGCGCCGCCCGGCGCCCACGGTGCTCACTCCCCACGCCGGCGAACTGGCCCGGCTCATGGGGAGCACCCCGGGGGAGATCACCAACGACAGGCTGGCGGCGGCCAAGGCGGCGGCGCGCCGGTCCGGGGCCGTAATCCTGCTCAAGGGATCGGCTACCATCGTCACGGACGGTGGCCTGACCCTGGTCAATCCGAGCGGCAACCCGGGACTGGCTACGGCAGGCTCAGGCGACGTTCTCACCGGCGTCATCGCGGCCCTGATGGCCAAGGGCCTGCCGCCGCTGGACGCCGCCGCCGGGGGCGCCCTCATCCACGGCATGGCCGCCGACGAGGCCTCAGGCCGCGTGGGCATGGATAACCTGATAGCGTCAGACCTGATAGACTATCTGCCACAGGCATTCGCCAAACTCGAGGGAGAGGAAGAAATTGAGCGAGAGCATTGACCTTTCCGGCCTGACTGCCGGTGACATCATGCAGAAGGATGTCGTCACCATCAGGGATGACGCCACCATGCAGGACCTGGCCGAACTGCTTTCCAAGCACCGCATCAGCGGCGTTCCCGTCATCGACTCCGAGGACCGCGTAGTGGGGATCGCCACCGAGGGCGACCTCGTCTCCATCGACGCCGACATCCATTTCCCCCATTACATCCAGTTCCTCGACAGCGTCATCTTTCTGGAAAGCGTCAAGAAGTTCGATGAGCGCCTGCGCAAGGCGGCCGCCTACCGGGTGCGGGAACTGATGACCACCGACGTAGTCACCGTCCAGCAGGACGAGCCTGTGGAGAAGGTGGCCACGCTGATGACGGACAAAGAGGTAAACCGCCTGCCGGTGCTCGACGGCGACACGCTGGTGGGAATAGTGACTCGCGCCGACGTCGTACGGGCCATGTCCAGGATATAGACATGCCCCGCGCCCTGGCCACGGTCGACCTCGAATGCGTGCGCCACAACGTGGGCAGCCTGCGCCAGAGGCTCGCCCCGCCCAGCTCCCTGATGGCGGTCGTCAAGGCCGACGGGTATGGCCACGGCGACATCGAGGTAGCGCGGGCCGCCCTGGAAGCGGGCGCCGTCTCCCTGGGGGTCGCTACCGCCGGCGAGGCGGTGCGCCTGCGGACTGCCGGGTTCGACTGTCCCGTCCTTGTCATGGGCGCTCTCACCGGGGCAGAAGCCGCGGCAGCCCTCGACGCCGGCGCGGAGATAATCCTCTGGACCGGTTCCTTCCTGCGCTCGCTGATCGACACCGTCCGCTCCCGTGACCTGGAGCCTGCCCGCGTCCATATCAAGCTCGACACGGGCATGCGGCGCCTGGGGGTATATCCCTCCCGGCTGACGGAGCTGCTCGACCTGGTGGAGACCTCTCCCGAAGTCGAGCTGGCCGGCCTGATGACCCATTTTGCCACCGCCGACGAGGATGACGACGACTTCTTCCAGTTCCAGCTGCGAACCTTCGAGGACGCAGCGCAGACGCTGCTGGCGGCGGGCGTGAGCGTACCGCTGCACGCGGCCAACAGCGCCGCCGCCATACGCTTCCCGGAGTCACACTTCGACTTCGTGCGCTGTGGCATCGCCATCTACGGCCTCTCCCCCTTCCAGGGCGACGCCGCCGCCGACGGCCTCAGGCCGGCGCTCAGGCTCAGCTCCTACCTGGCCGACGTCAAGCAGTTGCGCGAGGGCGATACCGTCGGCTACGGCCGCACCTTCATGGCCAGGCGCGAGACCAGCATCGGCATCGTTCCCGTCGGTTACGGCGACGGCTACAACCGGCTCCTCTCGAATCGCGGCGAGGTCCTGGCCGGCGGCTCCCGCTTTCCCGTGGTAGGGCGCATATCCATGGACCAGATCACTATCGACCTGGGTCCCATGCCTGCTGTCGAGCCCGGTGACGAGGTAGTGCTGATCGGACGCCAGGGCGAGGAGGAGGTCAGCGCCGAGGAGGTGGCGTCCCTGCTGGACACGATCAACTACGAGGTAACCTGCAACATCTCCGCGAGAGTGGAAAGAAGGTATGAGGGATAATCCCGCCGGCGGACACGCAGGCCATCGAGCTGGTGCGCAGCCACCTTGCGGCCGCGGGTGTCGCTGCCTGGCTGGTGGGGGGCACGGTGCGCGACCTGCTCAGGGGCAGCGAACCCGGCGACATCGACCTGGCGACCGCCGCTGAACCCTTCGGCCCCGCGCGGGCCTTCGCTGATGCCATCGGCGGCAGCTACTTCACTCTCTCAGAGGAATTCACCGCCTGCCGCGTCATCACCCGGGGTGGAGAGGCTTACGATTTCCAGCAACTCCGCGGAGGCAGCATCGAGGCTGACCTGCGCGAGCGTGATTTCACCGTGGATGCCATGGCGCTGCCGCTGGCGGGGGGCGGCCTCATCGACCCCCTGGGCGGAGAAGCCGACCTCTCCGCCGGCAGGCTGTCGCCGGTAAACGATACCGTCTTCAGGACCGACCCCCTGCGGCTGCTGCGCGCCGTGCGCCTGGAAAAGACCCTTTCCCTGCGGCTGACCGGCGAGGCCGGGCTCCTGGTGAGGCGCGACGCCCGCCTCGCGGCCGAATCCGCCGCCGAGCGTCAGTTCTCTGAGCTCACGCGGATAATCGATGCCCCCGGAACCGTCGCCGCCATCCGGCGGCTCGACGAGTTCGACCTGCTGGAGGCGGTGCTGCCGGAGCTGGCTGCGCTCAAGGGCATCAGCCAGAACGACTTTCACCATCTCGACGTCTTCGAGCATACCCTGGCCGCCGCCGGGGCCATGGATGACCTCATCATGGATCCGGCCCAGGTCTTCCCGGGGACGGCGAGCGCGATGAAGGCCCGCCTTGAAACCCCGCTGGCGGGGGACGCGAGCCGCAGCCAGGCCCTCATCCTGGCGGCGCTGATGCATGACATCGGCAAGCCAGGGTGCCGCTTCACCGACGAGGTGGAGCGCGTCCGCTTCTTCGAGCATGACCGCCTCAGCGCAGAGCTGGCCGAGCAGGTCCTCGGCCGCTTCCACGCCAGCAGGACGGCGACCGGAGCTGTCGTGCAGCTGGTACGCCAGCACATGCGCCTGGTGGGGCTCATCAACGCGGGCGACGTCAGCGAGAGGGCCCGGGTGCGCTACCTTAGGGCGACCCATCCCTACGCGCCGGAGTCGGTGCTGCTCTCAGTGAGCGACCGGCTGGCGGTGCGCGGCCCCGCCAGCACTGGCGCAGCCATCCGCGATCATCTGGAGTTCGCCCGGGAGATGATGGCGCGCTGTTTCGCCGCGGAAGAGGCCCGGCCCCCGCGGCTCGTGAACGGAGAGGAACTGATGGCGGCGCTGGGTCTGGAGCCCGGCCCCCTGGTGGGACGATTGCTGGAGGCCATTGAAGAGGAAAGGGCGCTGGGGAATGTGGACAGCCGCGAGGGCGCCCTGGAGTTCGCCCGCCGGCTGGCGGGAGGGGAGGACGGTCGCGGCACCGCTGATATATGATGGGCAAGAACAGAGGATGCCATGGAAACCGGACCAGCAATCGAAATCAGAGGGCTGACCAAGACCTACGGCGCCATCCGGGCGCTGGACAGCGCGTCACTCCGGGTGGAGCGGGGCAGTATCTTCGGGCTGGTGGGTCCCAACGGCGCGGGCAAGACCACGCTTATCAAGGCGCTTTGCGGCGTGCTGCGCCCGGACTCGGGCGAGGCCCTCGTGCTGGGCGCCGATTCCCGTGCCGGCCGGCATGAACTGAGACCCCGCCTGGGCTACATGCCCCAGACCCCATCCCTCTACGAGGACCTCAGCCCCATGGAGAACCTCCATTTCTTCGGCGGCGCCTCCGGGCTGGAGGGGCTCGCCGGACACGTACGCGAGTCGCTTGAGTTCGTCCGGCTCTGGGACCGCAGGGACGACCCCATCCATACTTTCTCGGGGGGGATGCGGCAGCGCGCTTCTCTCGCCTGCGCCCTGCTGGGAGACCCGGAACTGCTTATCCTCGACGAGCCCACGGCCGGGGTCGACCCCACCCTGAGACAATCCTTCTGGGATCATTTCCGCTTCCTCTGCGGCCAGGGCAGGACGATCTTTCTAAGCACCAACCAGATGGAGGAAGCGGTGCGCTGCGACCGGGTGGCGGTCATCCTGAGGGGGCGCATCCTCGTCTCTGACACCCCGGGCGCCATCGAAGGCCGGGGCCGTGCCGTGGTTACCATCCTGCTGGCAGGCGGCGCCAGTGAGCAGCATGAGACCAGTGACTACGAGCGCGAGCTCCCGCGGCTGCTCAAGGCACATGGCCTCGAGCAAGGTGTCGAGGGCATCCGGGTCGAACGGCAGGGCTTCGAAGACGTGATCCTGTCCCTCATCCAGGAGGCGGAGTGACCGGCCACGTCCTCCTCATTGCGGGCCGCATCAACCGCCAGTTCCTGCGCGACCGGCGCTTCCTGGGCCTTTCCCTGGTGGTGCCGGTGCTGCTCATAGTCCTGCTCAAATACGTCATCGACTCCCTGCCCGGGCTGATCCGCCTCGGCGCCAACATATCCGAATACTCGGTCCTCCTGGCGGCGTTCCTGGTCCACTTCCTGGCCTACGTGCTGGCGACCATCGTGCTTGTGCGCGACCGCAACACCGGCACCCTGGAGCGCATGTTCGTGTCGGGCTACCGCCGCTCTGAGATCGTCATGGGTTACGTGGCCGGCTATTCGACCATAGCCGTCGCCCAGACGGCCATCGTGCTCATCCTTACCCGCCTTCTCTTCCACGTGAGGATCGAAAGGGACCTGGCGGCGGTAGTGCTGACGATGCTGGCGCTGGCGGTCGTATCGGTCGGCCTGGGCGTCTTCGTATCCAACTTCGCCCGCAACGAGGGGCAGGTGTTCCCCTTCATCCCCCTGGTGACGATACCATCGGGCCTGCTTTCGGGTGTGGCAATCCCGGTTGAGGACCTTCCCCGGGTGCTGCAGTGGATCAGCAACATCGTGCCGCTCACCTGGGCGGCGCGGGTGCTTAAACCGGTGATCGTGAAGAAGGAATCCTTTCTCGGTTCACTGCCGGACTTCCTGGTGCTGCTGGGGTTCGGCGTCCTGCTGCTGGCGCTGGCCAGCCTGACGCTCAGGGAAAGCGAGTAACGGGCCGCCGTTACGAGGCCTTGGCCTCGTAATCACCCATCATGCGGATGAACAGTTCGACCACCACGGGGTCGAACTGCCTGCCAGCTCCGCGCTGGAGCTCGATGAGCGCTTGCGAGGGTGGCATCGCCTTGCGGTAGGGTCGGTCGCTGATCATGGCCTGGTAAGCGTCGGCAACTGCGATGATGCGCGCCCCCAGCGGGATCTCTTCCCGCTTGAGGCCGTCCGGGTAACCGGCTCCGTCATAATGTTCATGATGGTGGCGCACCACCGGCAGGAAACCCTCAAGGCTGGAGATATGCTTGAGTATCTCGGTGCCCGCCTCGGGGTGCTCGCGGATGCGGCGCCAGTCTTCTTCGCTAAGTTCCTCGCGCTTGTTGATGATGTCGGGCGGCACGCTCACCAGCCCGATATCGTGCAGCAGCCCGGCTACCCTCACCTGCTGCACCACTTCCTCGTCGAGGTTGAGGGCCTCGGCAATGGCCGATGACAGTCTCGCCACCGACTCCGAATGGCCGGCATCTCCCTCGTCGCGCCTGGCGACCGAGACGGCGATAGCCTGCGCAGCGGCCAGCTTGAACTCTTCCCGCACCAGATCATCCTTGCTGACGTCACCGTACGCGTCGGCTGCTTCATGGAAGAGCGTGACCCTGTCGCGCCCGTGGCGCTTGCTGTGATACATCGACCAGTCCGCTTTCTCCACCAGCTCCCGGGGATTGGCGGCGTCATTGGGATAGCTGGCCACGCCGATGCTGACAGTCAGCGATACCGGCCCCTTGGCCTTGCTCTCGAACTCGAGCGCGGCCACCCGGCGGCGGATGCGATGGGCGATTATCTGGGCGCCAGAGCTGTCGGTATCCGGCAGGATCAGCGCGAACTCCTCGCCGCCGTACCGGGCGGCGACGTCGATGGCCCGCTTGGACTCGGTGATCACCCTGCCAGCCTCCTTGAGGGCCTGGTCTCCCAGGGCGTGGCCATTGGTGTCGTTGAACGCCTTGAAGTGATCGAGGTCGCAGAAGATGATAGAGAGCGGTTTCCTGCTGCGTTCGGCGCGTTCGACCTCCTCGTGCAACCGGGCATAGAAGTGCCGCTGGTTATACAGGCCGGTTAGCCCGTCGGTGAGCGCTTTCTCCTGACTGCGCTCGTACATCATCGCGTTCTGGATGGCGATGGCCGCCTGGTTGGAGAGGATGGAGAGGACGGCGACCTCCTCCCTGCCATAGGCATCGGTCTTCTTGCTGTACACATAGAAGACGCCGAGCTTGCGTTTGCGGACCTTGAGCGGCAGGCAGATGAACGCCGTGATCCCTTCTTCGCGCGCCAGCTTGCTGAGCCGGTGATGGGCCTGGATGTCATCACTGAAGACCGCCTGATCGCCGAAGATCACCCTCTCCGCCAGGCCGCCGCGGCGGAAGCGCATCCTGGTGGTGAAATCGTCGCTCAGGCCGCTGGTGTAGACATCGGTGAAGCGGCGCTTCTCCTCGTCATAAAGCACGATGGCGGCCGCGTCCGACCCGGTCAGCTCGATGCCCTTGTCCATCACTACATCCAGCACCCGTGACCAGTCGAGCTCCGAGCTGATCGCCAGGGCGATCTCCGAAAGGTTGGTCAGCTGACCGATCTTGTCCTGGACCGCCGCTGCCATCAGGTTGAAAGACCTGCCAAGCTCGCCTACCTCGTCATCGGTCGTCACGCGCACCCGCCGCTCCATGTCGCCATGGATCATCGCCATGCTGGCTTCCTTGAGCTCGGTCACGGGGCGGTTGAGCCTGCGGTACGTTATCACCGTCACGAACAGGCTGAGGCTGATGCCGACGATGGCCGCCAGGATGAGGTACGAGCGGGCTTCGGCGGACGCCCGCTCGGACGCTTCGCGAGCCTGGACGTTACGCTCGTCGAAACTGGAAGTGACCACCGTCGCCTTGTTCTTGATGCTCACCAGCAGCCCATCGGCTTCCTTCTCGTAGACGATGGCCCCTGCCCGGTCGCCGGACTCCCAGGCGGGCACGAGCCTGTTCAGGATGATGTCGTCCAGCTGCTCGGTGGACTGCTGCAGCTGCTCCAGGTAAGCCAGCTCCTGGCTGCTCTCGGCATGCGATACGGCGTCATCAAGGGCTTGCCTCCGCCGCTCGCCAGCTTCTGTGAAGGCATTCACCTGACCCAGGTTGCTATCGAGGATGAGCTCGTAGACCGCCTGCATCTGCTCCGATGCCGCAGCGGTGACGTCCTTGATGTCCTGCACCGCCTCGGCGCGGTCCATGGCCACGGCAGCGGATGAGCGCACTTCTCCCAGCTCGTGGGTGACGACCAGGCCGATTATCGAGAACACGGCGACGACGGCTACGAAGCCGCTGACCACCTTGCTACTCAGTTTCTGAAACAAGGTTTGCCTTTCTTGCTGGAAACAACCTGACCGCCCCGGCAGTGGATCCGCCGCCCGCAACCGCCCAACCATGCCAGAGCAGGCCTGATTTTCCCTTGCGGGTTACAGATGCAATCGGCAACCGGCGGCGGTACCTTGACTTACCAGTAACCGTCCTGGCTCAGGGAGATGTCGTGGCTCTGGCAACGGGGGCATTCGAAATGGTCTACGTGTTCGGTGAAGGCGACTACCGATCCGCAGTCGGGACAGGTGAACTTCTCGTTTAGCACGTCCCGCCCGGTAAGGTCGACCTCGACGAATGCGGCGCAGCTGGGACAGTGCGCCGGCAGGAAGCGGGCGCGGGGGTCATCGCAGCCGACCCCCCAGCGGATCCTCCCGGACCGGTAGCCGCAGGCGCGGCATGCTATGATCGTGAATTCACCCATTGTCAATCGATGGTGATGCCCAGGCTTGCCCTGGCCGGGCCGGCGCCCCTGCTCATCCCACCGGATACGAACCCAGCAGTTTTACTGACGCGAGCTTGCACTCGAGACACTTGATGGCCGCCGACACGGCCTGGTCGTCCTTCCTGCCTTCCATATCGATGAAGAAGACGTAGTCACCCAGCCCTTTCTTTGACGGTCTCGACTCGATCTTGGTCAGGTTGACGTACCGGTGGGCGAACTCCTGGAGTATCTGCAGAAGGCTCCCCGGCTGGTCGTGCGCGATGGTGCAGACGATCGAAGTCTTGTAGGGAGCATCCAGTCCCTGTTCCGCTTCATGGGTGGCCAGCATGACGAAGCGCGTCTGGTTGTCCGGGTAGTCCTCGATGTCCTCCGCCAGGGTGACGCAGCCGTACCTTTCGGCAGCGATGCTGCTGCCGATGGCAGCCCACTTCTCGTCGGACTCGCTGACGATGCGCACCGCTTCCGCGGTGCTGTTGGCCGCCACAGCCTCGGCCTGGGGGAGGTTTGCGCGCAGGAAGCGGCGGCACTGTGCGTGGGCGTGGGGGTGCGAGATTATCTTCTCGATCCCGTCCAGGCTGATCGGCTTGCGGGCAATCAGGCGGTGGCTGACCGGTTGCACGACTTCACGGGTGATGTGAACATTGTCCACCTCGAAGGCGAGTACATCCAGGGTGGCGCTCACCGACCCCTCGATGGAGTTCTCCATCGGGACTATTCCCTCGGAAGCCTCGCCGGTCGAAACCGCCATGACGACATCGAAGACCGACGGGTAAGGGACGGTATCGGTGTCTTCCAGCCCGGTGTTGGCCAGCAGGGCTTCATGAGCCCATGTGCCGGTCGGCCCCAGGTAGGCGACCCTGGCTTCAGTCATCATCATCGCCTCCAATCGTGAGGTACTGCTTCTTGGCCGCCAGGCCCATCGCTTCTTTCAGCACTTGTATTTCCTCCGGAGCCAGCTTTTCCCTGCTATCGCCGCCGGATATCTCTTTCACATAGATGCGGGCATGATCACGGCCCTGGATCGACGAGATGACGACGCCCGAGAACCCGGCGTCGAGCAGGGCGACGGAGGTGCTCTGCATGCCGCTGAGATCGCGGTAGGCATCGTATCGCACGACGCTCCTGAAGGTCAGGCAGTCATCCAGCCTCCGGCCCGTCAGGCCGACCTGCTCGCCGAGCGCGTCGATGCGCGCTTCGAGGCCGTCGACCCGCAGCTGCACCGCCTCGGCGTGCTCCACCAGATCGCGGTCCTGGCCGCCCATCACCGCCCTCTGGGCCTGGCGCACTCTTCTGAACCTGATGAAGAGATAGATGGTGAACGACAGGCTCGCTAGCAGCCCGCCTGCGAGTGCGGCTAAAACAGCTGTCAGATTTTCATCCAGGAATGAGTCCATATCCGCAAACCTATTTGTACCAGAAAACAGAGAAGGTTGGGGCGGGAGGGCGTTTCCCTCAACCGGCCCGCAACCTTCGGTCCGGGTCGCCTGCCGCTGAAGGAGGCGACCCTAGATAAACCTGATGCTGTATTCGGCTATGTTGTTCTGGCTGTTGGCCTCGCCGGGCACCGGGCCGGCCTCGACTTTCAGGAGCGCCGGCTCACCCCCCGCCTCCGCCGCCAGCCCGGTGACCTCCACTGAGGCGATCTGGCCCGGGGCGACTTCGGCTACGAAGGCCTCCGCCGTCCGGGGATCGGGGCTGCCTGGCGCAGTCAGGCTGATGAGCACCTTGACATTGGTCTCGGTGGCCTCACCCTGGTTCTCTACCTCGACCTCGAACACCAGGGAGTCAGACGCTTTCAACTCGTTCTCAGCGCCCTGCTCCAGCGTCATCCCGCTCGGCTTCGCCTTGACGCTGACCAGCGCGACCCCGTGGAGGCCCGTGACCTGCGCGGCTCCGCCCTTGAGCCTTTCCAGCACCGTGACCATCGTCTGCTGGCTGGCAAGCGCTGGCTCGATGAACTTGGTCTGGGGCACCTTCACCTCAGTGACACCGTCATTCTCAAGGGCCCGCTGGGCGGGTTCACTGAAGAAGACCTGATAGGTGACGTCGCTGGAGAAGAGGATCATGAGTTCGTAGGAAACCTGGGAGGCCGCCGCCTGGTTGTCCTTGGCTTCGATGGCATTGAGCAAAGCCGGCCTGAGGCCGGTAAGACCGCGGGTGCGCATCTGCATCGTGGCCACGAACCATTCGTTTTCCTTTTTCAGCGCGTCCGGGGCCTTGATGGCGGCCGCCTTGCCGGTTACCTGCTCCTGGGTCGCCTGGAACTCCTGCAGCTTGGCCTCGAGTTGCTGCCGCACCGACTCGTCGGGTTTCTGGAGCATGTCGGACAGCTGCTTGCCCACGGCGTCGGACTCAGCGACGACCTGCTCAACCTGGGAGAAGTAATCCTGGTACTCGCTGACCTTGCGCTTGTCGAGGCAACTCTTGATGCCGAGACTGGTGATGAGCACCAGCACCACGACTGCGACAAGTATTATGAGGACGCGCGCCAGCGGCGACTGGCTCGGTGGTCTGCGCCGCGGGCCCCGGGGCCGCCTTGCCTCGGTCTCCTCCTCGAAAAACTGATCTTCTTCTTCATCCTCGAAAAAAGACACCTGACGTCCTTTCGTCTGACGACACAGAAGACAGACTGGCCTTTGGTGGGCGAGGGGGGAGTTGAACCCCCATGCTCGTACGAGCACTAGACCCTGAACCTAGCGTGTCTACCAGTTCCACCACTCGCCCGCGAAACCGGATGCGGCCTCGGCGCGGCTTCAAAGCAAAAGTCCTGCTATCAAACGCCTCCAGCAGGCCTTCGGCTTCTTGCCTAAAACGCATGTATTATATCACAGGCCCGGATGCCGCGGGGCAAGGTCCAGCCCCTCGCTGCCTGGGTATCTATTCGCCGTTCCCCCCGACAATCTTGCCGGCTTCGGCTTCCGCTGCGGCCAGCTCCTGCGACTGCTGGTTCATGGTCTCGACCAGCTCAGCCCACCGTTTCAGGGTGTCCGGGCTCTGCGCCGCAGGGTCCGCCAGCAGCAGGGCGGCAAGTTCGCTCATGGTGGCGTTGAGTTCGAGCATGATGTCCAACGACCTGCTCTTGGCCTCGAGGTAGCTGCGCTTCTGCTCCTCGATGTTGAGCCCGGCCGCCTCGTCGATCTTGCCCTTGGCGTCACTGATGCCCTCCTCGATCCCGGCGGTCAGGGTCTGGGCTTCCTCCAGCCTTGCGGCCGCGTCAGCCGAGCGGGCCTCCGCCTGGTCGCGGGCGTCTGAAAGCAGCGCCTCCACCTCCACCAGCTTCGGCTGGAACCCCGCGATGATGTCGTTTGCCTCGCGGATCAGGCCGTCCGCCTTTTCTGTCTCCTTGCCACAGCCCGACAGCAGGGCAGACGCCAGCAGCAGGGCCGCGGCTACGAGGATGATTGTTTGCTTTTTCATGTTCCTCCGTGTGACTATTTGTCCCTGAACCAGATTATTCTACCTGATTGCGCGACAAATCCCAGCACCTGCCGCAGACCGAAAGGATTCCCAACCCCAGCATTGAATGTCGAATCAGGGAGGGAATGCCTTTGGCTACCGTGATATCAGGACAAAACGATTCGAGGCGCATGATACTCGACCGATATGAACTTGTCGAGCCCGTCGGCAAGGGTGGTTTCTCCACCGTGTATCGGGCGCGCGACCACAAGATGAGCCGAGAGGTGGCGATCAAGGTGGTCCAGCGCACCGATGATCTCTCCGGCCGCGCCACCCGCGAAGCGCGTACGGCGGCTCGCCTGAGCCACCCGCACATCGTCACTGTGTTCGAGCTGGCCGAGGACGACCATGAGGTCTACATAGTCTCGGAGCTCGTGGAGGGTCCCACCCTGGCGCGCTGTATCGCCGCGTCCCGCCTGTCCGACCGCGACTACGTCGCCATAACCCTGCAGCTCCTGGGAGCGCTGGAGCACGCGCATGAGAAGGGCATCGTGCACCGCGACATCAAACCGGACAACATAATCCTGACCGATGACGATCCGCCCAGGGCAAAGATCACTGATTTCGGCATCGCCCAGCTGGAGAACACCCAGCGGCTCACGCGCCAGGGGGACGTGATCGGCACGCTGGCGTACATGTCACCGGAGCAGGCTGAGGGACGGGAGCTGGACGGCGGCACGGATGTATATTCTGCGGCCTTGACCCTTTACGAGTGCCTGTCTGGCGCCAACCCGTTCCGGGGAGGCACCGCTGGGGAGACCATCAGCAGGATCCAGGCCGGGGCGCCCCCTTTGAGTGAAGCTCGCCCGGACCTTCCCCGCGAGCTCTCGGACCTGCTCGAAGACGCCATGGAGGCGGACAGCGGCATGCGCATCGGCGCCCGCAGCTTCGCCGCCGGGCTCGAGAAGCTCCTGCCGGCCCTGTCCACCGGCGAGCAGGCCACCACCGTCCTCAGCCGCAGGGAGCTGCACCGCCCTTCCCGCCTCGGCTTGATGCCCGAACGCTACACCGAGCTGGGCAGCCGCCTCGCCAACGGGGCCCTGGCGCTGCTCGTGGCTTGGGGGGCGACCCATGGCGCATCATACTACCCTGATGCCTGGCGCCTGCCGCTCGCTTTGTCAGCGGTTGCGGCTGTCGTCCTCCTGCCGCGCCTGGGACTGTTCGCCCTGGCCGGCGTCGCCCTGCTGCCGGTGGTTTCTTTCTCGCCCGCCCTCGGCGTGATGCTGGCTGTCGTCGCCGTCCTCTACCTGGCGGGATTCGCCATGACCTGGCCCCGCGTCGCCCTGCTGCCGGCGCTCGCCCCTGGGCTCGTGCTCATCGGCCTGGGCCTCATCTTCCCGGTTCTGGCCGGCGCTGTTGCCCGCTGGCGCGGCCTTGCCCTCGCGGCCATCGGAGCCCTGTCGCTGACCCTGTTCCAGCTCGTGGGCGGCGCCGGCGCCCTGGACTACCTCAGCATCACCAACAGCTACGACGCCGGAGCCCGACTGGCAGGCGAGTACAACCCGCTGACGGCCATCACCATCCTCAGCGAGCCTTTCGAAGCCGCTCCGGCACTGGCCCTGCAGCCCCTCGTCTGGGCGCTGGCGGCGGCGCCGGCAGCCCTGCTTGTCCGCGGCCGCAACCGCATCGCCGACTGGGGCGGGCTCATCCTCGCCAACGGCACGCTGGCGGGAGGTTATTTCCTGCTGCCGCTCCTGCTGCCCGACTTCCGGCTGCCGGCAGCCCCGTTCATGAAAACATTCCTGCTTTGCGCTATAATCCAGTGCGGGCTCCTCCTGATATCCCCGAGGGCCGTCGACCAACAGACACCTTCCCCCATTGAGCGTACTTAAGAGAATCGAGGAAAAGATCCAGGACCTGTTCGAGGGCAGCTTCGGCCGCGCCTTCAAGTCGCCGGTGCAGCCGGTGGAACTGGCCCACAAACTGGTCAAGGAGATGGAAGACAACAAGGTTGTGAGTGTCTCCCGGGTCTACGTGCCTAACGAATACTCTGTCTTCCTGTCGCCCGAGGACTGGAAGCAGTTCGAGTCTTATGAGGACCACCTCAAGGGAGATCTGGCCGCCTATGTCACGGAGAGCGCCCGGCGCGAAGGCTACGAACTGCTCAGCCGGCCCATAGTCATCATAAAGACTGACGAGGACCTGCAGATCGGGGAGTTCGGGATCGCCACGCGCATGGTCTCGGCCCCGTCTGACGCGGGCCCCCCGGCCGCTGCGAGCGTGCCCGACCTGGGAGCCGAGGTCAGCCAGACGGTTGTCTACCGCCCCGAGGCCTCTCCCGACGGGACCATGTCGGTGAGCGCCCAGGAGGCGCGTGACCTGGGGCTGGCCAGGGAGCGGATCACGCTCAAAGCCGCCGGCGTCGAGCACGAGATCGCCCGGCGCGTGACGCTCATCGGCAGGAGCCATCAGGCAGACATACGGCTGGACGACCCCAACGTCTCGCGCCGCCACGCTGAGCTGAGGCAGCGCGGCAACGATTACCTGATCGTGGATCTGGACAGCACCAACGGAGTCGAGGTCAACGGCAAGCAGGTCAAGTCAAAAGCCCTGCAGAACGGTGACGTCATCACCCTGGGCACGACGAGAGTGAGGTTCGAACGACAGTTATGCTAGAGCCGGTCCTTTTTGGCGCAAAAATCCTTTTCCTGCTGCTTCTATACCTTTTCATCTACCGGATCGTGCGCAGCCTTGCCCGGGACCTTTCCCGGGGGGCGGAGCCCGTCAGCATCGGCGCCGAGAGCGTTTCCCGCCCGGCGTCGCCGGCAGCGCCTGCGCCCCGCCCCGCGGCGCCCTCACGCGAGCAGCGTCAGCCTATCAGGCCCAAGGCGATGCCGCCGGACGCCGACACCACCGGTGAGTTCGAGTACCTGGTGACGAAGATCAAGCCGCGGCTGGTGGTCCAGCACAGCAAGATCCTCGACGATGGCACCGAGTTCAAGCTCAGGAAGGGCACGACCATCGGCCGTTCACCGGGCAGCGAGATAGTGCTGCCCGACGAGTACGTCTCCCAGACCCACGCCCGCATCTTCTCCCGCAAGCAGTTCATGTTCATCGAGGACCTGGGCAGCACCAACGGCACCATCGTCGATGGCCGCCGGATAGAGGGCGAGCACCAGATCAAGCCCGGACAGGAGATCGTCATCGGCGATACGATATTCCGCTACGAGGAATAGCGGGCCGCCCCGGACCTTCTCATGCCCGCTACCTTTGCGACAGAATCCCATACCGGCCTGGTGCGCCGAGGCAACGAGGACGCCGCCCTGGCGCAGCCGCCCGTCTTCGCCGTCGCTGACGGCATGGGCGGGGCGCTGGCCGGTGAGGTTGCATCGGGGATGGCGGTAGCCGCCCTCGCAGAGGCAGCCCCCGGCACGCCGGAGGAACTTGCCAGCGCTATCCGGGAAGTGAACGGCAGCATCTTCGCACAGGCAACCGGCGACGCGGGCCGCTCAGGCATGGGGACCACGCTCACGGCCGCCCTTGCCGGCGAGGGCAGCGTGACTTTCGTCCACGTGGGCGACAGCCGGGCCTACCGGCTCCGTGGCGGCTTGCTGGAACAGCTAAGCAGCGACCACTCGCTGGTGGCGGAGATGGTCCGCCGGGGCGAGCTCTCCGAAGAAGATGCCCTGGCGCACCCGCAGCGCAGCATCATCACCAGGGCCCTGGGGGTGGATGCCGACGTGGAGCTCGACAGCTTCAGCGTCGAGCTGGCTCCGGGGGACATGTTCCTCCTCTGCAGCGACGGCCTCTACTCCATGGTGCCCGAGCCGGCGGTTGAGAAGATACTGAATGGCAGCGGCGACCTCGCGGTCGCGGCGCGCTCACTGGTCGAGGCGGCCCTGGCCGGCGGCGGCGAGGATAATGTTACCGTCGTCCTGTTCTGCCCCGACGGCGCGGTGCCCTCCGGGGACGGGCAGGGGCCCGGCGCGGCGGAGCGCGGCTCCAGCCCCCCCGCCGGCGGTACGGCCGAAGGGGGCCCCGGCGAGCGAGCCGTTCGGAATGCCGGGCGCTGGCGCGACTGGAGGGTGCTGGCCGCGGTCGCCCTGGCGCTCGTAATCATCCTGACCATGGCGACCTGGTACATGACCCGCCAGGTCTATTACCTGGGCGCCAGCGAGGGGCGCGTCTCCATCTTCCAGGGGCTGCCGCTCGAAGTCGGACCCGTGTCCCTGTCTTCACTTTACCGGCAGAGCGACGTGTCCCTCGACGACCTTGAGCCCTTCGAGCGCGAGCGGGTGCTCAGGGAGGAGCTCACCTCGCTTGAGGCGGCCGAGGAGATGTTGCAGAATTATTCCGGCCGGCAGGGCGCGGAGGCCGGCACCGACCGCGAGGACGCCGGCCGCCGCCCGTCCGCCACCACCGCGACAGGAACAGGATTCTGATGCAGCGAAACCGCGAACTGGTGAACTTCATCCCGGTCGTCATCCTGATGGTGATCGGCTTTATCAGCGTCTATGCCACGCGCTCGTCGCAGATCGACGCGTCTTCGCTCAGCTACGGCCTGCTCTTCGTCGGGCTCTACCTGCTGATGCACGTCCTTTTACGCTTCACCGCGCCGGACGCCGACCCATACCTGCTGCCCATCACGGCGCTGCTTTCCGCCATGGGCATCATGATGATCTACCGCATCAACCCGGACCAGGCTGCCGCTCAGACGACCTGGCTGCTGGTGGGCCTGGGGCTGTTCGCGGGCATACTGCTGCTGCGCGACTACCGCAAGCTGGATGATTACATCTACCTGCTGGGCATCCTGGGCGTCGCCGCCCTGGTAGCGACCATCGTCTTCGGCACCGAGGTCAACGGCGCCCGCCTCTGGCTGCGGTTCGGGGACATGCAGATACAGCCGGGCGAGTTCGCCAAGATCCTCGTCACCATCTTCCTGGCAGGCTACCTCAACAGCCACCGGGAGCTGCTGGCCACGACCACCTGGCACTTTTTCGGCATCCCCATGCCGGCGGCCAAATACCTGGGCCCGCTCGTGACCATGTGGGGGCTCTCCTTCGCCCTGCTGTTGCTCATGAACGACCTCGGCACCTCGATGCTGTTCTTCGGCATCTTCCTGGCCATGACGTACGTGGCTACCAACCGGGCCACCTACCCGATCATCGGCGGCATCCTCTTTTTGGTGGGCGCCGTTCTCGCATACTCGGTGAAGGCCACTGTCCACACCCGCGTCGACATCTGGCTCAATCCCTGGGACGACCCCATGGGCAAGGGCTACCAGATCGCCCAGTCCCTCTTCGCCATCGGCGACGGCGGTCTCTTCGGCACCGGGCTGGGCAAGGGCTACCTGCTGCTGGGCAGCGGCGAGACGATCATCCCGGCGCTGGAGACCGATTTCATCTTCTCCGCCATCGCCGAGGAGCTGGGGCTGGTGGGGGCTCTGGCGATGATCATCCTGTTTTTGCTCTTCTGTTACCGCGGCTTCAAGATCGCCGTCGACTCCGATGACGGCTTTTCCAAGCTGCTGGCGGCGGGGATCGCCTCGGGCTTCGCCCTGCAGACCTTCATCATCCTCGGCGGAGTCATGAAGCTCATCCCCCTCACCGGCATCACCCTGCCGTTCGTCAGCTACGGCGGCAGCTCGCTGGTGGCCAACTTCGTCGCCCTGGCGCTGCTGCTCCTGATCAGCAACCGCAATGCCGCGGCCAGGAGGGCTTCATGAACAAGCCGATACGCCGCCTGTTCATCGTCACCGTGCTGATGTTCGCCAGCCTCGCGGGCATGCTCGGCTACCATCAGGTGGTCCAGGCCCAGCGCCTGGCCGAGAACCCGTACAACACGCGCAAGGTGTTCGCCCAGATGCGCATCGAGCGGGGGCTCATCCTCATGAGGGACAAGTCCGAGCTCTCGGCCAACCGTCTGGAGGACGACCTCTACTACCGGACTTATCCCGGCGGCGACCTGGCCCCCCACGTGACGGGCTACAGCGACGTCACCTACGGCCAGACCGGCCTCGAGCGCTCCCGCAACGACTACCTGACGGGCACCGCCGACGAGGTGGAGCTCTTCACCATCCTTGATACGATCCTGGGCCGGGAGAAGCGCGGGGCCGACCTCAGGCTCACCCTCGTGCCCGAGGTCCAGCGCGAGGCCCTGGACCAGCTGCGCTCCATCGGCAAGAACGGCGCGGTGGTGGTGCTCGAGGTGAAGACTGGTGCCGTGGTGGCCATGGTCTCCTCGCCGTCCTACGACCCCAACCTGCTGGAGGCCAACTGGGAGCAGCTCAACGCCGATCCCGTGGCGGCGCCGCTGTTCAACCGCGCGACCCAGGAGATAGCCACGCCCGGCTCCTCCTTCAAGCTGATCACCACGGCGGCGGCGCTGGAGACGGGCGCCTTCAAGCCCGACAGCAAGTTCGACGACACCAAGGGGTCGATCGACATCTACGGCAACACCATCAACAACTACCGCACTCTGCCCTTCGGCAAGCATGACCTCGCGGATGCTTTCGCCCAGTCCATCAACACCACCTACGCCCAGGTGGGCGATGAGCTCGGCCAGGAGACCCTTTTCGAGTACATGAAGAGGTTCGGCCTCTACGAGCGCCCGCCGCTGGAGCTGCCCGAGGACGAGGTCGCCGTGAGCGGCCGCTACGAGGCGGGCAAGCTGGCCGGGCCGGAGAAACAGCTCGACCCGGTCCAGGTGGCCTGGATGGCCATCGGGCAGGAGAACCTGCAGGTGACGCCGCTGCAGATGGCCATGATCGCCCAGGCGATCGGCAACGGCGGCGAGATGATGGCCCCCTACCTCATCGACACGATCTCCGACTACCACGGCACCATCATCAGGCAGGCCGACCCGAAGGTCTGGAAGACGCCCATCGACAGCAGCACCGCGGCGGAGCTGACGGAGATGATGATCATGACGGTGGAGGAGGGCACCGGCTCCAAGGCCCAGACCAGCAAGACGCAGATCGCCGCCAAGACCGGCACCGCCGAGGTCGAGGGGCGGGGCCCCAACGCCTGGTTCGTGGGCTTCGCGCCCGCGGAAGACCCGAAATACGCCATAGCGGTGCTGGTGGAAGACGCCCCGGATGAGAGTGGCGCCATCGCGGTGCCGCTGGCCCGCGACGTGCTGCTGGCGGCGCTGGGGTTGTGATGGCGGGCTTTCGACCTGCCCCACAAAAGGATTTGATGCGCTCACTATGGAAATCATTGAAACCATGATCGCTGACACGGGAGCAGTCGCATGACCGAGATCTACGACAACCGCTACGAGATCAAGAGCCGGCTGGGGAGCGGGGGCATGGCCGACGTCTACCTCGCCCACGACACCCACCTGAACCGTGACGTGGCCATCAAGATACTCTACAAGCGCTACGCCAGCGACGCCGAGTTCGTCGCGCGCTTCCAGCAGGAAGCAAAGTCAGCGGCCAGGCTCAACCATCCCCATATCGTCAGCATCTACGACCGCGGCGAGGCCGACGGCAGCTATTACATCGCCATGGAATACCTGCAGGGAAAGAGCCTCAAGGAGCTCATCGCGGAGAAGGGGCTGTTCCCACCGGACAAGGCCATCTTCGTCACCGAGCAGATACTGGAAGCGTTGCAGTTCGCCCACGAGCACGACGTCGTCCACCGCGACATCAAGCCTGCCAACATCGTCGTCAACGGCCGCGGCCAGGTCAAGGTCACCGACTTCGGCATCGCCCGCGCCGGCTCATCGGCGAGGATGACCGAGACCGGCTCCATCATAGGCACAGCCCAGTACCTCTCGCCGGAGCAGGCCAAGGGCAAGGCCGTGGGCCAGAGCTCCGACCTTTATTCGCTGGGAGTCGTGCTCTACGAGATGCTGACCGGCCGGGTCCCCTTCGAGGGAGAGAACCCGGTGGCCATCGCTCTCAAGCACATCAGCGACATCCCGGTGCCGCCCCAGGCGCTGGTGCCGGAACTGCCGGACAACCTCAACAACGTCGTCATGAAGGCCCTGGCCAAGAACCCGGCCGACCGGTATGCCAGCGCCCGCGAGTTCCTCGCGGACCTGGAGCGCTGCCGCCGGGACCAGACGGTCGCCATGGCGCCTGTCAGCGAGGGCGCCACCCAGGTGATCCCGGCAGTCGCAGCCCCTGCGGCTACCGGAGCCCCGACAACCGCGCGCCCGGCTGCTGCCGGGGGTCCTCCGGCCAAGAAGACCCGCAAGGGCAAGATCTTCCTCATCGTATTGCTGGCGGCCCTCGCCCTGGCGGCCGTGGCCGTGGGCGTCTACCTCCTGGCCTTCCAGGGAAAGGCAGTGGCCGTGCCCGACGTCGTCAATATGACGCGGCAGCAGGCGGAGGACACCCTCCGTGGTGCCGGCTTTAAGACGGAGGTCGAGGCGGAGGAATACAGCGAGAGCGTCCCCCAGGGCTCTGTCATCCGGCAGGACCCGGCCGCCGGCGAGAAGCTCCGGGAGGGCGGTACCGTCAGGCTCATCATCAGCCGCGGCAGCGGCGATGTGGCGGTCCCCGACCTGGTGGGGCAGACAGCAGGCTACGCTGAATCGAAACTCCAGGAGCTCGAATTGAGGGGCGACCGGCAGCCCGATGCCTATTCCGATACGGTACCGGAGGGTTCGATCATCTCCCAGGACCCGGCCGCCGGCACCGAGGTGCAGAAGGGCTCCACGGTCAAGTACACCGTCAGCAAGGGCTCCGAGCCGGCGGGCGACACCGAGGTCCCCGACCTCGAGGGCATGACCCAGAGCGAAGCGCAGACCGCCCTGAATGCCAAGAAGCTGGTGCTGGGCAGCGTCAGCGAGGATTACTCCGACAGCGTCCCGGCCGGCAGGGTGATGAGCCAGAGCCCGGCCGCGGGCCAGAAGATACCCGAGGGCTCCACAGTGAACATCACCCTCAGCCTGGGCCCGGAACCCAGCGCCACCGTCCCCGACGTCATCGGCGACACCCAGGCAGCGGCAGAGGCAGCGATCACCGCCGAGGGGCTGGTCCCGGCGGTTGTCAACGTGGTCGACCCGCTCAATGCGGGCAAGGTGGTGGACCAGAGCCCGGCCGCCATGACCACGGTCGCCCCGGGAAGCACGGTGACGATCACGGTGGCCACGACTCCGTAACACCGCAGGGGGCCTCCATATGGCAACGGGCGCCCGCTTTCTGATAGAATCACCCCGACGTGGCCGCCGGCGCGGCCGATGAAGGAGAGCTCCGATGCAATATATCGAAAAGCTGCGGTACCTCTACAGCACTGAGGCCCGCCGCCTGTTCAAGCCGCTAACGGCCGCCCTGGGCCGGACGAGGATCTCCCCCAACCTGCTGACAGTCGTCGGCCTGGCGTTGACGCTGGGCGTGTCGGTCCTGATCTGGTACGGGAACTACATCCTCGCCGGCGTGGTCTTTGCCCTGGGCAGCATCTGCGACATGCTCGACGGCGCTGTCGCCCGCCTCTCGGCAAAGGTGACGCCCATGGGGGCCTTCCTGGACTCGGTCTCCGACCGGATCGGCGAGGGCGTGGTGCTTACCGCCATCGCCCTGGTCTACGCGCGGGACGGCAACCTCTGGGTCGTCGGCGCCGCCTTCCTGACCATGATCGGCTCCTTCCTCGTCAGCTATACCCGGGCCAGGGCCGAGGCTCTTGGCCTGGAATGCAAGGTCGGCCTGATGACGCGGCCGGAACGGCTGGTGCTCCTCGGGGCAGGCCTGTTCCTCGAACGGTTTGGCGTGCTGGCCATAGTGATGTATATTCTAGCGGTGCTGACCGCCGTCACCGTCCTGCAGCGCATCCTGCATGTCAGGCGCAGGTTCGCGGAGGCGCAGGCACCCGGGCGCGGGACCGGCTCGCCGCAATGATTGCTGCCGGGCCCGGTCGTCCGATTATCAAAAACCACTGGAGGTCGTGTAACCTTGAGTAACGACGTGAGAGTCGCCATCGTCGGCGTGGGCAACTGCGCCTCTTCCCTGGTCCAGGGAGTCGAATATTACAGGAACGCCAAGGACAGCGACAGCGTGCCGGGGCTGATGCACGTCAACCTCGGCGGCTATCATATCAGCGACATCAAGTTCGTCGCCGCCATCGACATCGACGTGAACAAGGTCGGCAAGGACCTTTCCGAGGCCATCTTCGCCCCGCCCAACAACACGGTCAAGTTCAGCGACGTCCCCCGGACGGGGGTCAAGGTCGCCCGGGGCATGACCCATGACGGCATCGGCAAGTACATGGCTGAGGTCATCACCAAGGCCCCTGGACCCACCGACGACATAGTCGGCATCCTCAAGAAGACCAGGGCCGACGTGGTGGTGAACTACCTGCCAGTGGGGAGCGAGGAGGCCACCAAGTGGTACGCCGAGCAGGTCCTGGCCGCCGGCTGCGCCTTCGTCAACTGCATCCCGGTGTTCATCGGCCGCGAGGAATACTGGCAGGGCCGCTTCGCCGAGAAGGGGCTGCCCATCATCGGGGACGATATCAAGTCCCAGGTGGGAGCCACCATCGTCCACCGCACCCTGGCCAGCCTGTTCCTGGACCGCGGCGTCAGGCTCGAGCGCACCGGCCAGCTCAACGTGGGCGGCAACAGCGACTTCAGGAACATGCTGGAGCGCGACCGCCTCGAAAGCAAGAAGATATCCAAGACAAACGCCGTGACCTCCCTGCTGGATTACGAAATCGGCGACGATAACGTGCACATCGGCCCCAGCGACCACGTCGCCTGGCTGGAGGACCGCAAGTGGGCCTACATCAGGCTTGAGGGACGCTCCTTCGGCGACGTGCCCCTGAACATCGAGCTGAAGCTCGAGGTGGTTGACTCGCCCAACTCCGCCGGCATCGTCATCGACGCCGTGCGCTGCGCCAAGCTGGCGCTGGACCGGAGCATCTCCGGCACCCTCGAGGGCCCGTCCTCGTACTTCATGAAGTCGCCGCCGATCCAGCACCCGGACGACATCTGCCGCAACCTCACCGAGGAGTTCATCGCCGGCGAAAGCGCCCTGGCCGTGAAGCCCGCAGCGCCGGGCAAGGCTCCGGCAAAAAAGAAGGCGAAGGCCGCGAAGAAGGCTCCCTCCAGGAAAAAGAAGTCTACAGCGAAGAAGAAGTAGCCACCTCTCCCTCCAGGCACCAATCCCCGCCGCCGGAATCCGCGGAGGCTGTCCCATGCCGGCCCACCGGTTCGATAAAGGCTTTTGCGCATATGCGCAGAAATTAATATGAGCACTTCAGCAATCGTCCCGGAAAGCCAAATTGGGAGGGAACATGAAAAGCAACAAGCTTGTCGCGGTCCTGATCCTGCTGGTGGGCGTCGCCCTGATCGCCGCCCCCTTCGCCTACAAGATGTTCGACCGGGCGCCGGCCGGGGCCGACATGATGGCCGACTTCGAACCCGTGCTTACCCGGGATAACGTCACCACGTTCCAGGGTCACATGGAGACGTTCGGCGGCATGCAGGAGGACATGAACAAGATGCTGCCGGCCTTCGCCCAGCAGATGGGCGTGACCGAGGAGCAACTCAACCAGATGATCGGCGACCAGTTCCCCGCGCTCGCCACCGGCATGGAGCAGATGGACACGATGGGGCAGGATTTCAACACCGTCATCACGGTGATGGACGCCAACGTCGAGAACTTCCAGAAAGCCAATGAGCTGCCGATGCGGACCATGCCCTGGTTCTTCATCATCGCCGGCGCGGCCGTGGTGGTGCTGGCCGGCATCCAGCTGGTGATGCCGTCCAAGTCGTAAAACCGGTTTTTCCGCAGGGATGACACCAGGCCCGCGCCCTCCCGGCGCGGGCCTTCTTCTGTTGCCGGGCGGGCGACTTTGCAGTAACCTTTGTCCGTGAGCACAGATTCAGGCAAACTCAAGATCGGTCTGGTCTCACCCTACGCGTGGACCTCGCGCTGGGGGGTGAACCGGCATATCGCGGGCCTGGCCGCCTACCTGCAGGGGGCAGGTCACGAGACGGGCATCATCGTGCCCGCCGAGGAGCGCGACTCGCTGCGGCAGGAGCGCAGGCGCGCTCGGGCGGAGCGGCGGCTCCCGCAGACGGTCCCGGCCCGGCTGCCGGAGCGCGAGGCGGAGCCTGGGCTCAGGCTGTTGAAGATCAGCGGAACCTTCCGGGTGCCTTACAGCGAATCCCTTGCCAACCTCGCCCTGCCCCAGGAAGTGACCGAGCAGTTGGACCGTTTGTTGGCCCGAGAACAGTTCGATGTCCTCCACCTGCACGAGCCGTACCCGCCCAGCCTCTCGTTCACGGCCCTGCGCTATGCCCACAGCCCGGTGATAGCCACCTTCCATACTCCAGGAGAACGATTCCTCAGCTACCAGGTGATGCGCCCCGTGGTGGAGCGGTTCTTCAACAGGCTCGACGGACGGATCTGCACCTCCCAGAACACGCGGCGCATCGTCTCCAGTTATTTCCCGGGCGAATATGAGGTCGTCGGCGCCGGCGTCGACACCGGCCGCTTCCGCCCCGCTCCCCGCGACCGCGAGCGGCCGCTGGTGGTCTTTGCCGCATGGAGCGAGCCGCGCAAGGGCTTCGCTCTGCTTGTGCGGACGCTGCGTCTGCTGCCCGCGGACGTCCCGCCCTTCGACCTGGCAGTCGTAGGAGGCGAGGACATCGTCTGGCGGGGCAACCTGATAATCCCCCGCCGCCTGCGCGACCGCATCAGTTTCGTGGGCAGTTTTACCAGTGATTCCGTCGGCGGCCTATACAACCAGGCGGGCATCCTCTGCGCGCCGTACGCGGCAACCGGCCTCGAGGTCTCCGTACTGGAGGCGATGGCGTCCGGTTCGGCCATAATCATCCCGGCTCGGGGGGGCTTCAAGGACATCGTTTCGGAGGACTCCGAGGGATTGCTCCTGGACCACCCTTATTCTTACAACCTCGCCGCGGGCCTGGTGGACCTGCTGAGGAATCCCGACATGGCTGCCCGGCTGGGCGAGGGGGCAGCCGCCCGGGCACGCCGAAATTCCTGGGACTCGGTGGGGCCGGCGATCGAGGCTACCTACAGGGCGGCCCATACGCGCCGCCGCCGCCCCGCAGCCGGTCTGGGCGCGATCGGGGACGGTGCGCCGGCGAAGACCATCATCGCCGACCTCCACATCCACACCTGCTATTCCCATGACTGCTCCACCACACCGGAAGAGCTGCTTGCTGCCTGTGATGAGCTGGGGCTGGAGGCGATCGCGGTAACCGACCACAACACGATCGAGGGGGCAAATGAAGTGGCTCGCCTGGCGCCTGGGCACATCCACGTCATCATCGGCGAGGAGGTCAAGACGAGCGAGGGGGAGATCATCGGCCTGTACCTCCAGGACGAGATACCGGCGGGGCTGTCCGCCGAGGAGACCATCGAACGCATCAAGGAACAGGGCGGCCTTGTTTATGTGCCCCACCCCTTCGACCCGCTGCACCTGACACCCAGCTACAGCTTCCTCGCCAGCCACGCGTCAGACATCGACATCGTCGAGGTCTACAATCCCCGCATCACATTCACCGGCTTCAATGAGAAGGCCAGGCGCCTTGCCCGCAAGTACGGGATACCCGGCGGGGCCGGAAGCGATTGCCACGTGATCGAGGGCCTGGGGACGGCGCTGTTGTCGCTGGCGAGGTTCTCGTCGCCCACGGAACTGATGACAAGCCTGCGCGCCGCCGACATCATCCGCAGCCCCAAGAGCCCCCTGTACCTGCACTCGCTCAAGTTCCTCAAACAGGGGCGGAGCGCTGCGGGCATGAAGAGATAGAGGATTTAGCCGGGCGGGGGTGGGTGCTTCAGCCGGCCTGGGCGAAGCCGGTGGTGCCTTCCACGTCCTCCTCGAAGGAGGAGCTCCTGCCGAGGGCCCGCAGGAAATATTCCACCACCTGAGGGTCGAACTGGCTGCCGCAACATCGTCTCAGCTCGGCGACCGCCTGCTCGTCGGAGAGCGCCTTGCGATAAGGGCGATCCGAGGTCATCGCCTCGAAGGCGTCGGCAACGGCCAGGATGCGAGCCTCGAGGGGAATCGCCTCGCCGGACAGGCCATAGGGGTAGCCTTTCCCGTCGAAGCGCTCGTGATGGTGGCGCACCGCCTCCTTGATCACGTCGGGCAGCTTGACCGGATCAAGGATCTTGCTGCTGACGATCGGGTGTTTCTTCATCAGCCGCCACTCCTCGGTCGACAGCTGCTGCGGCTTGCCGAGCACCTCGTCAGGAATGCCGATCTTGCCGATGTCGTGCAGATAACCCGCGAACCTGAGCATCTCCAGGTCGTCGTCGCTGAACCCGAGGGCCCGCCCGATCATCAGGGCGTATTTCGAGACCCAGTCCGAGTGCCCGCGGGTGGAGGGATCCTTGGCGTCTATGGTTTCTGCCAGCGACTTGATGGTCCCGGCGAAGGCTTCCTCCATCGCTTCGTGGGTGAGCGCGTGCCCCACCGCGACGGCCCCCTGGTTGACGATGGCGCGACAGAGGTCCGCCCTCTCGAGGTCCATGGGGCTGCGGTCCCAGCTCCTCTGTTCACCGATGCAGACCACTCCGCGGGCGATGTCCGAAACCACCAGGGGAAAGAGCAGCACGGACTTGGCGTTGTGCATGATGGACCGCTCGGGGAGCGGCATCACCTTGCATACCTCTTCGCGGCGGCCGCCGACTATCACCATCTCTCGTGAGGAGATGGCCCTTTCAAAATCAGGCAGATCTGCCAGCGGCAGCGACTGCCCGATAAACGAGCTCCATTCGATATCCCTGCGTACTGGATGCGCAGCCACGACCTTCAGGTTCTCCCCGTGCTGGTCCAGCAGCGCCACCATGCAGAACGACGCCTCGATAGCCTGGGCGATGCGCACGGACA
Organism: Gaiellales bacterium; assembly: GCA_003599855.1. Taxonomy (GTDB): domain Bacteria; phylum Actinomycetota; class Thermoleophilia; order BMS3ABIN01; family BMS3ABIN01; genus SURF-19. The sequence continues at coordinate 45,232 of QZKG01000052.1, forward strand.
GCACCTGCAGAACCTGTTCGATCTTGAGGGAGGAGGTGACAGTCTTGGAGACGTCGACCATCAGCTTGAGCCGCTTCACCCTCTCGTGTTCCGCGGCGAGTGCCCGCTCTTTCTCAACGATGATGCTGCGCCTGAACAGGCTCAGGCCGATTCCGGTTGCGGCGAAGAGAGCGCAGCGCGCCCCCACCTCTATGATGCCTTCCGCGCCCAGGCTTGCGTATGAATAATGAGGTATAAAGGCCAGGAAGTAGGCGGTGATGGTGACGGCAGTCACCAGAATGGCGGCACGCACCCGCAGGAACCTCGCAGCGACGGCGACCGGTATGAAGTAGCCGATGAAGATCAGCTCCTGGGCTGTGTTGGAACGGTAGCTCGCCAATTCGAGGGCGATCAGAACGGCCAAGGCGCCTGCGGCCGCCACGGACGCTCCCTTGAACTCCGAACGCCAGCGCCTCAGCGGTGTGGCTTCGCTGCCTGTATGGTCCAGATGGCCGTCCGGGGAGTGGGCTAAGCTGACCTCGTTCATAAAACCGCCCTTAAGAACTCGAAGGCTCCTTGCGCCGACAGGATGTCGGGGCAAGGAATAGCCCCCCTTTCATCTCCGAACATCGGCATTTTGGCTCCCTGACTTGATGGCGCGAGCAGGTCAGACGGGTGGCTCACCGGCTTAACTGATGTTTGGGCGCAGGTCCGTGTCCATAATAGACTGGGCAAGACCAACACAGGATGAAGCGACCATTTCCGACCATGCCGCGAAGAAGCAGGATAAAAACCATATCGGCGCTGATTGCGATCATGCTGGCGGCTCTCGCTGTGATCTGGCTGGCGTCGTCCCCGCGCGCGGGGGGACCGCGCCAATACAGCGTTGCCGGAAGCTCTCCCGCCTTCGGTGTGAACGCCCCGGGGGTGCTGGACGACCTGCCGGCATCGGGCGCCAGTGAACTACTGGGCTCCCTGGGCCTGGGCTCGGATGCCGATTTTCAGGATTACGCGCTGGGGTTGCTGGACGAGCTCGGCGCCGGCTGGGTACGCATCGACTTCCGGTTCGATGGGAAGCGCTTCATCGTCCCCGGAGCCTATCTGGAGAAGCTGGAGGCTAACGGCATCGAGGTCGTCGCCTGCCCGCGCGCGCCCGCCCCCCTCGACGCCGACTCTCTGGCTGTCTATGAAAAAGCCCTCAGCGAGAGTGTCGCCTCCCATCCCTCCATCCGTGTCTGGCTGATCGACAGCGAGTTCGAGGCCGGTGCGCCGGACCAGGAGAGATACCTGGAGCTGTTCCTGGCCGGCAGCCGCGCGGTGAGAGCCGCTTGCCCGGACTGTCGCGTCGGGCTGGCGGGTCCCCGTATGGATGGACCTGCGGGGCAGGACACGCTGGCATATTACGATTCCCTCCTGGCCAGCCTCTCCGGCAGCGAGGGCGCGCGCTTCGATATTTTCGACGTCAGCTGCTACGGCCCCGCTGGTGCGGCCGGCCAACTTGAAGCAACCCTGTCTGAGTACCAGGGACTGCTGGAAAAACACGGCATGGAGGCGGGAACAAGACTGTGGGTTACCGAGTGCGCGACCTACTCCGGCCAGCCAGCCGATCCGCCGGGCCTGCCGGCCCAGAGCGAAGAGCAGCAGGCAGCCGAACTGGTCGAACGCTTCGTGGCGCTGCTGGGCGCAGGTGTCGAGCGGGTCGCCTGGGCGGAGCTCTACGACCTCCGCAGCTATGGGGGGATACCCGGCGGCTTTCATGATCACAGCGGCCTCATTTGTAACGGCCTCGGCGGCTCCTGCGCCGCTGGAGACCAAAAACAGGCATTCGGCGCATACCAGCTGCTGATAGAAAAAACACGCGGTTTCGTGGGGGTAAGCCGGCTCGCTCCCGGCCAGTACCGTTTCGACTTGGGCCACGGCCGCGACCCGGTGTATGTCGTATGGTCCGCGGAGGGAACCGCGCTGTCCCCGGAGCTGGAAGGGCCTGTGCGATATACCGATATCAATGGTTACGTTTACGAGACCTCCACCCTGGAGCCCCGGGATGCGCCGGTCTTTGTCCATAAGCTGTAGGCTGTTATAAAATCGCAGTGGCGGCTCCAGCCCGCCCTGAAGACGATGGAGGTATGCTGTGCGAAGAACCTGCCGGACATTCCTGCTTGCGGCGCTCGTGGCGGCTGCAGCCGCCCTGGGCGGCTGCCTGCCTGGCGACGACAACGGAGGCGGTGAAGCTGACGTCCCGGTCCCGATGTGGCAGGACCTGCTCACCGACATCACCTTTGCCGACGCCAACACAGGCATCGTTTCCGGATGGGGCGGGCGCCTGCTCAGGACCGTCGACGGAGGCGCCACCTGGGTTCAGACAAAAACCGGGACAGAGGCAGATCTCAACTCGGTAGCGTTCCTGGACGGCAGCGTCGCCGTGGCGGTGGGAGCGGGCGGGAAGATGCTCCGCACGACCGACGCGGGCATGACCTGGAAGGAGCTGGAATCACCTACGGGGGAGACGCTCAACCAGGTCGTGCGCGCGGGAAACAGCCTCGCCATCGCCGCCGGCTGGAACGGGACCATCCTGACCTCCGCGGACAAAGGCGTCACCTGGGACGCCACCACCGTCGACTTCCCGAACAACTACATATCGCTGGACTACAGCCAGGGGGTAGGGATGCTGGTGAGCTCGGGCGGTTACGTCTACCGGACCCTCGACGGAGCGGCGAGTTGGGAGGCGATCCCGTTGCCAGAGAACACGCTGCCGGCCTCAGTGAGCCTGTTCGGCGGCTCCAGGGCGCTGCTCGTGGGACAGTTCGGCGAGATGCTGGTATCCAACAACTCCGGCGCCGACTGGTACGAGGGATCCAGCATCCTGACGGCAGACTTGCTCTGCTCCTCGTTCGTCGGGAGCCCCGACGCCGCCCTCGCCGGCGGCTGGGACGGAGTGATGATCCGCACTGCCGACGGCGGCAGCACCTGGAGCACCGTGACGGCAGGTACGGGCAGGCCGATCCGGGCGATCGAGGCTCTCGACGCGCTGACGGTGTTTGCCGTGGGTGATGGTGACACCATCATCGTGAGCCGCGATGGCGGCAATACCTGGCAAGAGGTCAAGAACAAGCCTTGACGCGCTGCGGCGAAGCGGGGATGCTGGTGGGCGTACCTGGATTCGAACCAGGGACCTCATCCTTATCAGAGATGCGCTCTAACCGACTGAGCTATACGCCCTTGAATGCCATGGAGGGCACGAGTTGCCCGGCTAGATAGTTTAGCCAATCGGGGTACCCCGTTGTCAAGCTGCCACTGGATCTTTTTACGCTTCCCCCGGCAACGGCCGGCGACGGGGCCTCCCGCTGCCGTTTCTGGCATGAGGCCCCCTCCTGCTCTATAATGGAAACCAGCAGAGGTGAGCGCATTGAAAGAAATGGTCCTTTACGGCATCAGCTTCGACGTCATCGGCAAGCAGCCGATCATTCTCCTGAAAACGGCTGACGCCAACAAATTCCTTCCCATCTGGATCGGTCACCAGGAAGCGGCGGCGATCCTGATCAAGCTCCAGGGCACAGATCTTCCCCGGCCCATGACCCACGACCTGATGTCGTCCATCATCGAACAGCTCAGCGCAGAAGTGCTGAAGGTCACTGTGACCGAGCTGAAGGAGAACACCTTCTATGCTCTCCTGACGCTGCGCCTTGATTCGGGCGAGATCGAGGTGGATTCCCGGCCCAGTGACGCCCTGGCGCTGGCAGTGCGTACCAATGCTCCGATCTTCGCCTCGGAGCAGCTCATCGAGGATAACGCCATCGAGTTCGACCATGAGGTCGAAGACCCCGAGGAAGTGGTCGACCGCTTCCGCGAGTTCCTCAAGGACGTCTCGCCGGAAGACTTCGTGGACGACTAGGCGGGCGGGCGGCCATCCGGACGACATGGCATGTCCCGGGAATGCCGACCCCGGGGGCAGCGCCAGCCCTGCGCCTTACTTACAGACCTACATAGGTAGCCAGCCTGGCCCCGCTCCCTTGCAGCATGTCCTTGAACTCCGGCGACATCAGGATGTGGAGCTCCTCCTCACGCTCCCGGCAATAACTGGATGCAGCCGCCAGCGTCTCGTCGCAGTAACCCGGGTGGCACATCAGCTCGAGGGTGCCACTCCCTTTCTTC
>QZKG01000059.1 GCA_003599855.1 Gaiellales bacterium
CTTTGTCCTCAGCATCTTCACGGCCTCATCGAAGTCCCCGCCGGTGTCGGCCAGGGCCTTCTTGCAGTCCATCATCCCGGCCCCGGTCTTCTCCCGGAGCTCCTTGACCTCTTTCGCGCTGACAGTCACTTCACACCTCACTCTTATCTTCTGCGGAGTCTCCCTCCGCCTTGTTTTCCTCGTTGTCTCCTGCCGCTTCTTTCCCGCTGCCGCCTTCACCAGCAGCCGGCTCCCCGGCCACGGCTGTAGCGGAGGCAGCTTCGGCCTGGGCCGCGGCAGGCTCAGGCTGAGCCCCGGCTTCAGCGGCCGGCGCCGCCTTGGCGGCTGGCGCCTGGGGCGCCGTCCCGGCCCCTGCCTGCATCTCCCGCTCCGAGAGCAGCTGCTGGCCTTCGAGAGCGGCGCTGGCGATAGCCTTGATGATCAGGCTGCAGGAACGGATCGCGTCGTCGTTGCCGGGAATCACGTAATCGATCTCCTCCGGATCGCAGTTGGTGTCGACCAGGGCCACGATGGGGATGCCCAGCTTGCTCGCCTCCCGGATCACGATCGCCTCGCGCTTGGGATCGATCACGAAGACTGCGCCAGGCAGCTTGTCCATGCCGGCGACGCCGCCGAGGTTCCGCTCCAGCTTCTCCAGCTCGGCCCGCATGTTCATCTGCTCACGCGTCGGCAGCAGGTTGATCTGGCCCTCCTCCTCGAGGCGCCTCAGCTCGTGGATGCGCTTTATGCGCTTGGAGATCGTCTGGTAATTGGTCAGCAGCCCGCCCAGCCAGCGATGGGAGACATACGGCATGCCGACCCTGGCGGCCTCTTCGGCGATGGTATCCTGGCACTGTTTCTTGGTCCCCACGAACAGCACCTTGCCGCCCCGTGCGGTCGTATCCCTGACAAAATCATAAGCATCATCGATGAGCCTTATGGTCTTCTGCAGGTCGATGATGTAGATGCCGCCGCGCTCGGTGAAGATGTAAGGCTTCATCCGCGGGTTCCAGCGGCGGGTCTGGTGTCCGAAATGAACTCCGGACTCGAGCAGTTCCTTCATTGATACAGCAGTCAAACCGAGATCCTTTCTCCCGAGTTTTACACCGCCCCTCGTTGAAGCTTCCTGGCGGGGCGGTCTGCGCCGGGGAGCTGCCTGGATGTCCGGCCGGACGGCTCGGACTAAAACCAAAGTATTTTAACAGAAAGGCGCTCTTCATGGTAGATTCGCGCCCGCGGCGTTTGTGATAATCTTCAGCGGAACCGACATGGACGACCCATTTTTTAACAGGATACTCACGGATGCCAGCGTGATCGCAGTCGTCGGCGCGTCCCCCAACCCCCAGCGCCCCAGTTACCAGGTCGCGAGCTACCTGGTAGAACAGGGATACACGGTGGTGCCGGTAAGGCCGAAAGTAAGCGAGGTCATGGGTCTCGCCTGCTACGGGTCCCTTGCTGAAGTGCCGGGCAGGGTCGATATCGTCGATGTCTTCCGCCGCCCTGAAGCCTGCCCCGGCATCGCCCGGGAAGCGGTGGCCAAGGGCGCCAGGGTACTCTGGCTCCAGCAGGGCATCGTCAGCGATGAAGCCGCCCGCATCGCCGCCGGCGCGGGCCTGGAGGTTGTCATGGACCGCTGCATCAAGACCGTCCACCAGCGGATCGCCGGTGCGGGTGGTGGTCAGCCTTGTGGCTGATGCCGCTGGCGGCGGTCGTAGCGGGCGCCTCTCTCTCGGGTATGTTGCTGCGCCGTTATCTCGACAGCCGCAAGCCCGACCTGCTGGCCTGGTCTGCTTCACTGCTGCTGCTGGCAACCGCGGCCGCCTGTGCCCTGGCCGGCAGCCTCGATGCCTGGCCTGAGCTTACCGCAAAAACCTATTATCTTTGCGCTGCGGTACTGTTCACAGCCCTGGCAAGCCTGGGGACCGTGTATTACAACACGCCGCGTATCATCGGGCACGTCTGGCTCGCAGTCCTGACGCTGGCCTCGGCTATAACCGCTGTCCTTTTGGCGGGGGCCGCTTACGACGAGGGGAAGCTGGAGGAAGCCACCGGACCGGGCTGGCTGGCTGTCGAAGCCGGCGAGACGCTGACAGGCATCGTGGTGGCCATCAGCAGCATCGGGACCGTCATCCTCGTGGCCGCGGCCGTCTATGGCCTGGTCTATCGCCGTGCCGGGCTGGCCCAGACACTGTTGGCGCTGGGGGTGCTGCTCGTAGCGGTGGCCGGAGGGCTGGCGCGCCTGGATGCCTGGGAACTGGCGTCCATGGCCCAGCTTCCGGGAATGCTCTCGATATACACAGGGGCCATCCGCGCAGACCGCTTCCCGGGCGGCCGGTTCCCCGGCCGGCAATAAAAAACGGAGCGGTTGCCCGCTCCGTTTGAAAAAACCAATGCCGCACCTTCAGTGTATCTCTTCTTCCCAGTACTCTTCCAGCACGACCTCATCCAGTTCGTCCTCGTAATCCGCTTCCGAGAACACTTCCACTATGGCCAGGCCTTGCCCCTGGCTGAAGCCCTCAGCGGAACAGCTGTCCGTCTCAACTGCGTTCTCTTCCCGCTTGATCTTGTTGAGAAGGCTGAGGACGCCAGCGTCGTGGACCGCCTGCTTGCGGCCCTCGGGGGTCAGGTCCTGGGGCTTGCCGGTCGTTACCCACACGATCCTGTCTTCCGGCGCGACCACGAGATACCTGTCCGTTGTGGAGTCGTCGACCCGTTCGGGGATTACCGCACTGATGATCTTGTAAGCGGCCAAGCGAACCTCCCTCCTGTTTACCCTCTTTTTTCCAGCCCAAAGAGCCAGTAAACCGATTATTTCACCAGACATTAATCATTTCGGCACGCTGCTGAAATGACTTGAAACCCTCTGTTTTATGACGCCGGTGGCGCCGGGAGGATTCAGCGGGGGCGCGCTTCAGGCGGGACCGCTGCCCGCCTCACGCAGGGAGGCGACGACCTCATCGTCGCTAACCTGGGAGAAGTCGCGGTAAAACTCGCCTACAGCGCCGAAATAGGATGGCGTCGAAAGGCACTGGACCTCATCAGCGAGCATGTTCAGGCGGGTCATGACGCGTGGCGAGGCGACCGGCACGACGCAGACGATCCTGGCTACGTCACGCTTCCTGAGGGACTCGAGCGCGGCAATCATGGTGAAGCCGGTGGCCACTCCGTCATCCACCACGAGGACCGTCTTCCCCTCGACTTCAGGCGGGTCTTCCGAGCCGCGATAAGCGAGGTAGCGGCGGCTGATCTCCCCGGTCTCCCGCTCGACCTCCTCGCGGATGTACCGGTCACTCACCTCGTAAAGCCTCACCGCGTTCTCGTCGAGGCGGGCGTTGCCATTGGTGTCGACCGACCCGATAGCGAGTTCGGGGTTCATGGGCGCGCCGATCTTGCGCGTCACCCAGACGTCGAGCGGCAACCCCAGGGCGGCCGCTATCTCGCGGGCTACGACGACGCCGCCGCGGGGCAGCCCCAGCACGATCGCCTTCGGGTCACCTCTGTATTCCTCTACGAGCGGCACCAGCCGCTGGCCGGCGTCAGTCCTGTCCTGGAAAAACATATGCGCTGCTCTCTTTCTCGCTGTTGCCAAAGTCCGATTGATAAATACTCTGGGAAAGAAGATTTCCCTGCAGAGCTATTTCTAATCCGGGATGCCAGGGGATGCCGGCGATTCAACTCGCGCCCGAGGCCCGCGCAGCCAGCGCAAGCCACTCCCCCCGCGGCAGTGGCGCCACATAGCGGGCGGCGCTGGCGATCATTGCAGCGTTGTCGGTACACAGTTCGGCTGGCGGGATGCGCAGGGTCATGCCCTCTTCCCTGCAGGCCTCAGAGAGCCGCCGGCGCAGTTCGGAGTTGGCGCTCACTCCCCCCGATAGGCAGATGCTTCCGCAGGATAGCGAACGCGCCGCTGCCACCGTCTTGCTGACCAGGGCAGTGACAACCGCCCCCTGGTACGAGGCTGCGATGTCCGCACGGCTCCGCTTGAGCACCTCGGCGCCTCCATCCCGCAGGAAGTAGTAGAGCGATGTCTTCAGGCCGCTAAAGCTGAAGTCGTGGTTGCCTTCCCTGTCCAGGCCAATGGGGAAGTCGAAGCGGCCGGAGTCACCCGATGCGGCCAGGCGGTCGAGCTCAGCGCCCCCGGGGTAATCGAGGCCCAGCAGCCTCGCTCCCTTGTCCAGCGCCTCGCCGGCGGCGTCGTCGAGCGTCTGCCCCACCAGGTCGTAGCTGCCGCGCTCGCGCACGTGGACGATCGAAGTGTGGCCTCCGGAAGCGATCAGGCAGACGAAGGGCGGCTCCACGGGGTCGGGAGGCAGGTAATTGGCCGCAATGTGGCCGTCTATGTGGCTCACGCCAACCAGGTCGACCCCCCATGAGTACGCCAGGGTCTTGGCGGTGGCGACTCCGATCATCAGGGCGCCGATGAGGCCCGGGTGAGTAGTCACGGCGACGCGGTTCAAGTCTTCGGCTACTGCTCCCGCCTGCTCCATGGCATCGGCGATGACCGGGTTGATCAGTTCGAGGTGGCGCCGGGACGCTACTTCAGGAACGACGCCGCCGTAACGGGCGTGGAACTCGTCCTGCGAGGAAACGACGCTGGAGCGCAACTCGTCGCCGTCCAGGACTGCCGCACAGGTGTCGTCGCAAGATGTCTCGACTGCCAGGATCATGCCAGCATGTCCTCGGAATCCTTCCACATGATCAGTGCGTCCTCATCGTTGTCACGGTAATACGCCTTGCGGATGCCGGTGCAGATGAAGCCGAAGCCCTCGTACATCTTGATGGCGCCCCGGTTGGATTTGCGGACTTCGAGCGTATAGCCCCGGTGATGGCCATGGATGGTCTTCTCCATGAAGTGTTCCAGCAGGTCCGTGGCGATATAACAGCGCTGGAAGTCCTCGCGGACCGCGAGGTCCAGGAGGTGCCAGACCTCCACGTACTGGGTCGCGATCAGGTAGCCGGCCACCTCGCCCCGCTCGTCGGCGGTAAGGCAGAGGCTGTCTTCGTTGCTGAGCTGGGTCACGAAGGAGTTCAGGGACCAGGGGCGCGGGAAAGCCGCGTTCTCGATCTCTACGATCTCTTTCAGGTCAGAAAGGCGCATCGGCCTTATTCTAGCCATGGCTCTCTCTTTCTAAGAAGCACAGTCTTGTCCGCATCCGGCTCGCGCACGTAGACCGGGGTCACATCCAGCAGCCCGGCGAAGTCGTAGCCCCGCGTCGCGCCAGCAGGCGGCAGATGAAACCGCGCCTTTATCAGGTGCGCATCGTCGTCGACGCAGGGTACTTCGACGCCGGATGCGGCGCTGAACAGCGAATGATACTGCTGGACCCCGTCACCTGCGGCTAGCACACGGGTTCGCCGCTCGGCTTTGAGGCGCGACAGCAGGTCTCCGGGGCTCAAGCACATGATTTCTGATTGCGGCACTGGTTTTCCTGCATTAGCGAGGCTGAAAAGCCTGGCGAAAACCTGTCCGCGCCTGGCGTCGATGACAGGTAGCAGGCTTTCGGCTCCGGTTGCACCGCCTGCTTCCATCAGTCCGGCGGCGAGGGCGTTCAGTGAGCCGGATCCGGCCAGGTGCAGAATCAGGGCCTGGGACATGGCCCTGGCGGTGGCGATGCCGACCCTGAGGCCGCTGAAGGTCCCAGGGCCTGTGCCGACGATGATGGAATCAAGCTGCTCCCGGTCGAACCCGCAGTCAGCCAGAAGCCGGTCGATTGACGGCAGCAGCAATTCCAGGTGTGACCTGCCGGCGGCGAAGGTCGCCTCACCGGCAACCTCACCATCTTTTCCGATGGCGATGCTGCAGGTCGCCGTCGCTGTATCAATTGCCAAGACTGGCAATGAGTTCCTCCAAAGCTCGCTGGAATTCTCCGGACCCGGTAATAAAAGACAACTCGCGGCGGTGCTCGCCGGCGTGCCGCATCTCGATGACCGCCCTGGGCGCGGCGATGTGGTCCTCTGCCACTTCCGGCCATTCTATGAAAGTGACCGCATCATCCTCGAAGAATGACGAGAAATCAGCCTCGTCCTGCGCGTCGAAGGCCGCCAGGCGGTACAGGTCCAGGTGGTGGACCGTGAACCTGCCCTGGTAGGTGTTGGCGATGGTGAAGCTGGGGCTGGTGACAGGCCCTGGCACGCCCAGTTCCCGTGCGGCCGCCCGGACAAAAAAGGTTTTTCCGGCGCCGAGCTGCCCCTTGAGTAAAACCACATCGCCCGGTGATAGCAGGCGGGCGAAGCCGGCGGCAAGAGCCGCAGTCTGCTCTTCAGAACTGGAATCGAACCTGGTCTGCATGGGACAACCGTCGCCTGTCAGAAAAGGCCCAGCTGCTCAGGCTCAGCCTCACCGTTGGTTGCCTCTACCTGGGGCTCAGGTTTGGTTGCAGAAGCCTCGACTTCAGGTTGATGCTTGTCAGGCGCCGAAATCAAACCGGCCATTACGTCGAAATCCTTTTCCAGCAGGGCCAGGTTCGACCAGGTGTAGAGGGCAGCAGCCGGGTGAAAAACCGGGAAGATGCGGATATCATCGCTGTCCGGAAATGGCAGGGGTCGGCCATGTACGCTGGAGATGCCGTCGCTCTTGCCGGTCAGCAGCCTGGTGGCGAAATTCCCCATGGTGCAAACGATGGCAGGCTGGATGATCTCGATCTGCTGCCTAAGGAACGGGCGGCAGAGTTCGATCTCTTCGGGCTGTGGGTCGCGGTTCTCCGGCGGGCGGCACTTGAGAACGTTGGCGATGAAGACATCGTCGCGGGTATATCCTATCCGCTCCAGCAGCTTTTCCAGCAGGTCACCGGCCCTGCCTACGAAAGGAAGTCCCTGCCTGTCTTCATGATAACCGGGGGCCTCCCCCACCAGCATCAGGACAGAATCGGGATCGCCCGACCCTGCAACCGGGTTGGTGCGGGTCTCGGACAGGGCGCAACGGCGACAGCCACCGACCTGTTCCGATACCTGTCGGAGCCGGTCTGCCTTATCCTCAACCACAGGAGGAACAGGATGATTTGGAACAGGGGCCACAGCTCCTGCCCGCGCCGCCGGCGGAGCCTTCAGAAGGCTTGCAGGCGAAACCGGAGAACAGGCGCTGGAGTTTGCCGGAGCCGCAGGCCGGGCAGGTCAGTTCGTTCTCCGCGGCCGTGGACATGACCAGCTCCTCAAAGCGATTCTCACATGATCTGCAGCAGTATTCGTATATCGGCATCGAAAACCCTGGAATCGGCGTTTGTGAACAGGAATGGCGCTCTTGATGCTCCAGATTAACTGTAGATTATCGCGAGAGGCTTTTGCAAGAGACACTGCCCGTTGTTATGCTTTTATCACAGGTTTCCCGGCGGCTACATGCGTGCCGGGAAGTGAGCAGGCCGATGTCTGGTATCTCAGTGGAGAACTGGAACGGAGGCGGTTGGCGGCGTGGCGTTTCCTGCGCACGCCGGTGGTTTCCGGCTTTCCCTTCCGTTCCTCATGATCGTGAGGTTGTCATCAATGTCCAAGAGTATGTCTGCTTCGCGCGAGCGGCGCGATGATGGCGCGAACCACCCGCAAGTAGCGCGGACCATTCCCGAGATCCGTGAGTTGCTGGCTGCCGCGCCTGGCAAGGCCGGTGCTGTCACGGGACTGGTGCCGACGATGGGTAGCCTGCATGAGGGTCACCTCAGCCTCGCCCGCAGGGCTGTCGAGGAATGCGACACGAGCGTACTCAGCATTTTCATCAATCCGATCCAGTTCGGTGTCAGCGAGGATTTTGATTCCTACCCGGCTGATATCGACGGCGACCTGGAACTGGCCGCCAGCGCCGGAATCGACCTTGTGTTCGCTCCCAGCGCTGCAGAGATGTACCCGCCGGGTTTTGAGACATCCATAGATGCGGGCAGCGTCGCTGAGGGTCTCTGCGGCCAGAGCCGCCCAGGGCACTTCCAGGGAGTCGCCACCGTGGTTGCCAAACTCTTCAATATCATCCGTCCGGGACGGGCCTATTTCGGGCAGAAAGATGCTCAGCAGCTGGCCGTCGTCAGGCGAATGGCGCGCGATCTTGACTACGAGGTCGAGATAGTGGCCTGCCCAACGGTAAGGGACAGCGACGGCCTGGCCCTGAGCTCCCGGAATGCCTATCTGTCCGCTGAGGAAAGGGAACAGGCGATAGTGCTTTTCGAAGCGCTCTCCCTCGCCCGCAAGGCCGTAGAGTCCGGTGAGACCAGCGCGGCGAGAGTGAAGCGGATGATGCGCAAGCGCATCGCCGAGAACTACCTGGTGGAATACGAGTATGCCCGCATCGCGGACCCGGATACGATCCAGCCGGTGGAGAAGATCACCGGCGGGCCGGTGCTGCTGGCGGTCGCAGCGACCATTGGCAGCGCCAGGCTCATCGATAACGTCATCGCAACCCCTCCCGGAGGCTGATCATGAGACGCACAATGTTAAAGGGCAAGATCCACCGCGCCACCGTGACTGCCGCGAGTGTGGATTACGAAGGCAGCATCACCATCGACAGCCGCCTGATGGAAGCCGCGGACATCCTCGCCTACGAACAGGTGCACGTCTTCGACGTCGACAACGGCGCGCGGCTGGTGACCTACGCCATCCCCGGAGGCGCCGGCGAGATCTGCATGAACGGGGCCGCGGCCCGCCTGGTGGACGTGGGCGACCAGGTCATCATCGCGTCATTCTGCGAACTGGCGCCGGCGGAGGTCGACAGTTTCAGCCCCCGGCTGGTCTATGTCGACAGTTCCAACAGCATCACCGGGACAAAGAGTCCGCCGGTGTCAGGGAACGGCGTCGGCGCCGATCCCGATGTCCCGGCTCCATTCGGGGAGCAGCAATGACGCCCGAGGATAGCAGGACAACACCGGAGGCGGGGTTCGTCGTCCACACCCGCGAGCTGGAGTTCCCGATGCGGGAGGAGCTCGACATCGTGGACGTAACCGCTGAGGTGGCCGGGGTTGTCGATGAAAGCAAAGTCCGCGCCGGGACCGCCACCATCTTCGCCCCGGGAGCCACCGGCGTGGTCACCTGCCTCGAATACGAACCGGGGGTGCTGGCGGATTTCCGGGAGGCGATCGAGCGCATCGCCCCCATCAGCGGCCATTACCAGCATAACGTATTTCAGGATGACGGCAACGGCCATTCCCATGTGCGCGCCGGCCTCATGGGACCGTCACTGGTCGTGCCCGTCGTGGAAAACCGGATGACCCTCGGCACCTGGCAGCAGATCGTGATCATCAACTGCGACAACCGCAGGCGCGACCGCCGCCTGGTCGTGACCGTCACGGGGGTCTGAGCCGCCATGGCCCCGATCCTGCAGCTGGCGCTGGACTTCCTTGACCTTCCCCGCGCGTTAACCGTCGCCGAAGAGGCCGTCCGGGGCGGTGTCGACTGGCTCGAGGCGGGGACCCCGCTGATCAAGAGCGAGGGGCTGGACGCCGTCCGCGAGCTCAAGCGGCGCTGGCCCGGCAAAGTCATCCTCGCCGATCTGAAGACTATGGACGCCGGCCGCTTCGAGATGGAGTCGGCCGCCAAGGCGGGCGCTCGCGTCGCAGGCGTACTGGGAGCGGCTTCAGACGCGACGATAACCGAGTGTATCGAGGTCGCCCGCAACTACGGGCTGGAAGTCATCGTCGACATGATAGAGGTCGCAGACCCGGTCCAGCGGGCGCGTGAAGCAGAAGCCATGGGAGCTGATTACATCGGCATCCATACCGCCATCGATCAGCAGATGCGCGGCCAGACGCCTTTTGAGACGCTCGCCAGGGTCAAGGAAGCGGTGGGAATACCTGTTTCCGTAGCTGGCGGCATCAATTCGGAGACGGCTGCCGAGGCAGCGCGGGCAGGCGCGGACATCATCGTCGTTGGCGGCGCCATCATCAAGTCAGCGGACGCCGAGCGGGCCTCCCGGGAGATCCGCCAGGCGATAGAGACGCAGACCGCTGTCAGCACTGAGCTCTACAAGAGGGCGACGGCCGACACGATCAGGCCCGCGCTGGAGGCTGTCTCCACCGCCAATATCTCCGACGCGATGCACCGCAAGGGTGACCTGCCCGGCATCAGGCCCGTCTATCCCGGGATCAGGATGGCGGGACCGGCGCTCACTGTGAGGACCTATCCCGGCGACTGGGCCAAGCCGGTAGAGGCCATCGACAAGGCCAGCGCAGGAGACGTGCTGGTAATCGACGCCGGCGGGGCCGGGCCGGCGGTGTGGGGTGAGCTGGCGACGCACAGCGCCCTGGTGCGTGGTCTCGCCGGAGTGGTGGTGTTCGGGGCCGTGCGCGACACGCCTGAGATACGCGAGCTACGTTTCCCGGTATTTTCCAGTATCGTCACCCCGACCGCGGGTGAACCCAAGGGTTTCGGTGAGCTGGATGTTCCCGTGAACATCGCCAGGGCCAGGATCCACCCCGGTGACTGGATAGTGGGTGACGATGACGGCCTGGTCGTCATACCCCGCTCATCCGCGGCGGAAGTAGCCAACCGTGCCATGGATGTGCTGGAGCGCGAGAACCGCCTGCGCCGTGAGATAGAGGACGGCAGTACCCTGAGCGAGGTCGCTTACCTGCGGAAGTGGGAAAAGACCTGAGGTGCGCTAGTCTTTCGGATGTTCCATCCTGATCATCTTGTGGAGGCGCAGACGCACATCCCCCGGCAAGGTCTCGGATGGGATCTCGTGATAGAGGGTCACGGTGCGGCGCAGGGTGTTGACTACCACGCGGCAGTTCTCGCAGTCGGCGAGGTGGACCTCGATCTGCCTGCAGGCCGCATCCTTGAGCTCCTCATCGATATACTCGGACAGGCTCTCGAAGATCTCCTTGCAGTCCATCATTCCATTTCTCCGGCATAGTAATGTGACAGGTGGTTGCGCAGGAACATGCGGGCTCGATGGAGGCGCGACTTTACCGCGGGGACCGAGAGATCGAGGATCTCAGCCACATCGCTGGCGGGCAGTCCCTCGACATCCCTGAGGACGAAGACGGTGCGATACTTCTCTGGCAACTCGTTTATGGCTTCCCCCATCATCGCCTTGGCTTCCTCGGACAGCAGCCGTTTCGCCGGGCTGTCAGACCAGTCGTTGAGGCGTTCACCCGACTGCGCCGCCTGCTTGACCGAATAGACCTCATCGAGGAACTCACCCTCCGATTTCTCCTTCCGGCTTCTCTTGCGCAGTCGTGTCAGAGCCGCGTTGGCCGTTATCCTGTAGAGCCATGTCGAGAAACTGGATTTACCCCTGAAGCTGCCGAGAGAGCGGATGACATTGAGAAAAGTGTCCTGCAAAACGTCCTCTGCGTCTTCACGGTTCCCCACCATGCGAACAGCGAGGTTGTACACCTTGTCCTCATAGCGGGACACCAGTTCCTCCATGGCCGACCCGTCCCCCTCCTGCGCCAGGTCAACCAGTTCCGCATCGTTGAGAAGATCCGGTTTCATCTGTTAGACTAGGGTTTGTTTTAAAGGGTTCATGTCTCGTATAGTCTATCATCAAGTCTTTTTTCGCGACCGGTGAATCTTTTTTCCGCCGGCTTCATCAAATATAGCGAAACTCACCTGCCTTCGCGGCAGGTTTATTACGGAGGTTTACAGGAGTATGGCGATTTACGACCTTAAATGTGAATCCTGCGGGCACGATTTCGAGAAGTTCGTCCCGGGGTTCCTCAAGGAGGAGCACAAGCAGTGCCCCGAGTGTGACAGCCGCGACGTGGTGCAGAAATTCAATTCTTTCAGCATCGGCTGTTCGAGTTCGGCCAGCGGTGGCAGTTGCGCGCCTCCCCGTTCCGGCGGGTTCGGCTGAGGTTAGGGAAGCGGGCCCGTGAGGTCCCTCCCATGCTGGTGGCGTGCGCGATGATGCTGGCTGTGATAGACGTGAGCAGGTGTGTGGGGCATGAGAAGTGTCATGCCCGCGGTTGCTGTCCGACCAAGGCGATCATCCAGATCGATCCGGGCGAGAAGGTGATCGTGGACACGTCTCTGTGCCACGGTTGTGGTGATTGCGTTTCCGAATGCCCCGAGGGGGCAATAAGAATCGAAGAAAGATAAGTATCAATAAAGCTGGTGTTCCGGAAGGAGGTATCATTTTGGCAAGCGAAGTGATCGAGGTTACTGACGCGAATTTCCAGGCTGAGGTCCTGGATTCGGATATCCCTGTCATCGTGGATTTCTGGGCTGCCTGGTGCGGGCCCTGCCGTATGGTCGGTCCAATCGTCGAAGAGATAGCCAGGGACCAGGAAGGCAAGGTCAAGGTTGCGAAGCTCAATGTGGACGATAACCGTGAAGTCGCGACCAAGTACGGCATCATGAGCATCCCGACGATCCTGAAGTTCGAGAATGGCGCCGTGTCCCGCCAGGTCGTGGGGGCCATGCCCAAGAGCGCCCTGGTACAGGAGCTCGGCCTGGCCTGATGTGTTTTGAATCTGCCCGGCGACCTGCGGCGCGAGCCGCGGGCGCCGGGTTTTTTCATGCCCTGCAGGCCCTTCCCCCGCCTGTCAGTAGTGGATAGAGACTATGGTCCCTATCGGGGTCCAGTTGTAAAGGTATTCAGCCTCGTTCAGTGGCAGTCCTACGCAGCCATGGCTCGAAGGCGTACCGAATGACGTCGCCCAGTAGTTGCCATGGATCGTATAATCGCCGTTGAACATCAGGACCCAGGGGACATCCGGGGCGAAATAGCCTTCCCCGCGCATGTCCAGTTTTTCTGCTTTGGCGTAGACCGAATAGGTTCCGGTCAGGCTTGGGGTCGCCTGGGAGCCGCTCGAGCAGATCATCGTACGGACAAGGGTGTCATTGTCATAAAGCATCACGGTCTGGGTCGAAAGGTTCACATCGATCATTTTCGACGGCTTGACGGTGAAGGTGCTGTTGACGTCTTCCCTCAGGAAGCTGCCTGTACTGCCCCGCAGGGCATCCGGCCCGCCCTTCAGGCGGATAGTCACCTGCTGGCCCTGCTGCCACGGCTCCAGCGGCTTGAACTCGACCCGGTCGGCTTCAGCCCACTCCCATGTCCCTAGGGTCGCCGGCTCTACAGTCAACATGGATTCGGCCAGTTCGGGATTGCGGATGGCCTCGGTGAAGGTGAGGCTGGGATGTTCGCTCGGGCTCACAGCAGACTCACCGTCGCCCGGGACGAACGTGACCTTGAGCGGGGTGGTCGTCGCGATCTTCTGAGTCAATGGCTGCGGCAGTGCTGCGCCGTTCTTCGCTGTGGCTGAAGTCACCGTCAGTTCGAATTGCTGTTCCTGCTGGTAACCCTCAAAACTGATGACCGCCCTGGACGGGTTTTCCTCGTCGATCGTCATTGTCGAAGTCACCGCAGGCTGGATGTCGTAAGACATCTTCTCGATCGGCGTGTTGAACTCTACGACGATAGGCTTGCCGATCTCTACGATCTGCGCCTCCTCGGTGAAGAGCGGGACCGGTGTGATCACGGTGCGGAGGGTCGCGGTCTCGGTGACGGTCTTGCTCTCAATGCCTGTAAGGGAGAGGTTCTTCAGCTTCGCCTCAACGGTCACGTCGTAGAGTGAGTCAGGCTCGAAGAGACTGTCGCCGCTGGCAGGGATGAAGACGCCGTTGACCAGGCTCCCTTCGATATCCCGCTCCTCGATGCTGGCGCCCATCGGGTCCAGGGTGGTCTGCCTGACGGTCACTCCCAGGATCTCACCACGGTAGCTGCTGGCTGAGATCTTGAGCAGGTCATCGCTGGAGATATCGATGCTGCCATCGGTCGGCGAGATACTCACTGACGGCGGGAACACCGCGCCAAAGACCAGCAACCCCAGAATCGCGAAGGCGGCGGCTATCGCCGCAATCAGCATGATTGCCTTCTTGCGGGTTCCGAGGCCGGCTATCTTTTGCTGTTCGATAGTAGAGGCTCTTCCCATATTCTCGAAAATCATGACCGGTGAACCGGACGGATATTATATTCATCAATTATACCCATCATCATTTCCCGTAAAAAGGGAAATAGCAGGTTTTTGGACGCGCCGATTCAAGGAAATCGTCCCTCCGCCGATATCTATAAAGCAAGAACGATAAAGGCAAACCCATCGCGAGGTGGGGACGCAAAGCTAGGGGTCTCCTTCATGGAGACAGCCCGGCCGCCGAAGCACAAACGTCACGGCCCAAGCCGTGGCGCGGAGTTAGAAGAAGAGCTCATCTGCTTTAGTTGGACCGGGCAGATGGGCTTTTTGCATCCCCACCGGGTCAGCCAGGCGCAAGCGACGAGTTTGTCCATTGGAAAGTAGCAGGCAATGGGCAGCAGGAAGCAGTACAGGCAGATAAGGCAGGGATTGAGGGTTGGAATCCTTGCAATAGCGTTAGTCGCTTGCGCCTGGTTAGTGCCCGCGGGCTCCGGAGTAGCGGCATCCAGCGGCAGCGAATTCACGGTAACAGTCACGGTGCAGGACGCCATCGCCGTGGATATGGCAGCCGATGTCTATCATCTGACACAGACTGATGATGTAGATGTGGAATTCATCGCAGGTGCCGGGTCCGCAGTCGGCGGCACTGACAGCAGCCACAGCGAACTGGTGGTTACAGTAAGCAGACTTTGACGAAGCGTCCCTCGTCGGCCCCAAACCGACTTTACCGGCGGCATCCGCCCAGGTCCTCTCCTGGCGGGTGCCGCCGGTCCCTTCACCTCTCTCACAAGACGCGCAACTGCTGATTGAAGGAAAGGCAGTCGCGCGCGTAGAAATAAATTCGTGCGGTGGCAGGTTACATTTGCGGACCTGCCTGATACTGCCACACGCGATTCCAGCATCAGCCGGGTATGACGACGACTCGCCTGTCGAGGAATTATTGCCTTGTGCGTTGAATTTGCGATGCCAGATTGGAGGAAGATGGACCTACAGAGCTACGTGGACCAGCGGATAGAAAAGCTTGAATCCGGGGCGGAGCCGACCCGTGAGGATTGCGGTGTGCCAGACATCTCGATCAGGTGCAGTGCCGGGAATGAAGCGTCGCAGGACGCGGAAGCGGCCGGATTCGACCCGCAGCAGAACCTCGGGGACTTCTGTGAGATGGTGGACGCAGCCTTGGCGGAGATAGCAAGCCGGGTGATGGAGATAGCCGAGCAGGTTGCCGGAGACAACGCAAAGCTGGAGCAGGAGCTCATGGATTCCCGGCTTGCAGCTCTTGAGAGCGCCGAGTCGGTTATGGACATGGCGTTGAGCGTGAGGAAAAAAACCCGGATGTTCGTCGCTAATGCAAGCTTGCCTGTTTCTCATGATGACGAATCGGGTAAAAGGGGAATCCCGGCCGGCTGCGAAATAAATGATTCAATGAAGACTCGCGCGCTGGTAAACACAGCCAATGGTGCCAGTTCAAGGGCAAGCATGCATGAAGTCGGAGTAGCTGCCCTGTTCAGGGGTTCCCGCTAAGGAATCCTGTGTCCCGGTTGTTCACGGGGAGCAATAATCATGCGTAATACCGAAAGCTTGAATGATTTCGCCCGCGGTAGAAGTGATGTGAATGCCGCTGCGCGGGCTTCAGCAGAAGGGCAAGGCATAGAGACTCTGGCCAGGAAGGCCGGGGCATCCCTCTCACGCCATGAGTCCGCCGTGATAAAGGAATGGCTCAAGGGCCTGATCGACGCCCTCGGCCTGGATTCACTGAAGAGTTTTCCTACCAGCGAACTCTCCGCTGGCATCCCCAGCCTCATCAAGGGCGTGGCTGACAGCGTTGCGGTTCCCCGGGAGACGCTTTCCGGCAACACGGAGGCGATGAAAGTCGCCTCGCTCCTGGCGACGGTACGCAAGGAAGAGCCGACCGTGGCGGATGTCATCGATGACTATTCGGCACTCAAGGGACTGCTCGTGGCTGCTCTGTCCCGTGACTTGCGCGAGTCTGATATCGCAGTGCTGGAGGTGTCCCGCCGCCTCGACGAGGGTTTCAACGAGGTATTCAAGGCCGGAATCGGTACTTTCTTCGAGAGTCATTCGCGTATGCTTCGCCATCTGGCTGACACGGATGCCCTGACCGGATTGCATAACGTCAGATACTTCCGCCGGCAGCTCCACAGCAACCTGGAGATGTACAAGCGCTACCGGATGCCCTTCTCCCTGTTGATGCTCGACCTGGACAAGCTCAAGCAGCTCAATGACGTCCGTGGGCATTCTGCTGGAGACCGCGCCCTGAAACACCTGGCCAGGACGCTTAAGGACGAGAAGCGCGAGACTGACGTTGCCGTGCGCTACGGCGGTGATGAGTTCTTCCTGCTGCTACCCGGCACGAACGCCGATGAGGCTGCCAGGCTGGCGCGGCGCATAATCCGCAAGGTGCGTGAGATCAACCTGCGTACCGGCGGCGAGGAGATGACCGGTGTATCCATCGGAGTCGTTTCCTGCCCTGCCAACGGCACTGACGTGGGCACGCTTCGCTCCAGGGCGGACAGGGCCCTGCAGCTGGCCAAGTCCATAGGCGGCAACTCAGTCGCAGGTCACGGTGACTTCAACCTGCCCTACGGCGCCTGAAGATCACTACAGCTTGTAACCTATCTGGCGCAGGAATTCCTTTCTTTCCGCGACGTCGGCGGCTTTCTCCATACCGGCGCTGGCGCTGCCGTCGATCACACCGATGATGCCACGGCCCTGGGATGTCTCTGCTATCACGACCTCCACAGGGTTGGCCGTGGCGCAGAAGATGCCGCATACTTCGGGTACGCGCTTCACTGCTCCAAGCACATGGATCGGGAAGCATTCCTCCATGAGGATGATGAACGCATGGCCGGCAGCCAGCGCCAGGGCGTTTTTTTCCGCCAGCTCGACCAGATCGGCGTCGTTGCCAGAGCTCCTGACAAGACAGTCGCCTGATGCCTCGCAGAAGGCCAGTCCGAAGCGCGCACCGGGCACAGCAGTGGCCATGACCTCATGGAGATCCTCGACAGTCTTGATGAAATGCGACTGGCCAAGGATCATGTTCATCTCTCCCGGTTTGTCTATCGTCACGATATCAGTCTTCATGTGTCTCCTTTCCCGAGGTTCTCAGCTGTAAGCCCGCAGCCACAAGCCGACCAGGATCACGCGGGTAGCCCTGGCGAGGGTGGGCCTGTCGATCGCTCCAGCATCATCATGGATGGTGTGGTAATAAGGATGATAAGCGCTGGGATTGCTGCCCCAGTCCCAGTCGACGGTGATTGCCGGTATGCCGTATTCCCAGGCGAAGGGCTGTGCATCGGAGCCGATGTCCGTCCCTTCGTTTATGACGGTGGTGCCGAGGTAGGAGCCGGCCTGGGACATGGTCGCGACCAGGGGCGCCGCGGCGGCGCTGCCCTCATCCCAGACCCCGAGATAGTCGCCGCCGGTAGCGCCGATACCGTCGATATTGATCATCTCCACCCTGCCCGCCAGCCCGGCGTCGGTAATCAGGCGGCCGAGCGCCCCCGCTCCAACCTGCCCCTGCTCCTCACCGGAAAAGGCGCAAAAAACTATAGTGTCCGCCGGGCGGTATCCCAGGGACCGCAGGTTGGCCGCCGCCTCCAGGATCGTGGCCACGCCGGCGGCGTTGTCGTCAGCTCCGTTGTAGGCATTGCCCTGTCCGTCCATTCCCAGGTGGTCGTAATGCGCGGCCAGGATGACTATCGCGCCCCCTGGGTTGCTGCCGGGCAGTACCCCGATGATATTGTCATCCTCAAGGCCGCCTCCGCTGAAGTGGTGGTAGTACGAATCAAGGCCCACATGGGACCATGGCTGCAGGCCCAGGCGGCCGAATTCAGCGGCTATGAAAGCCGCCGCGGCGCGGGCGCCGTCGCTCCCTGTCCTCCTCCCCTGATACCGGTCTGATGCGAGCTCCGTGATGATGCCGTACTGGTATTCGTTGTCATAAGCGGAAAGGATCGATTCCAGTTGTAACTGGAGGGTATCATCCACAGCATTGCCGGCGGAAGGTGGATCGGGCGCCCTTCCGGGAGGCGGTGGCGGCGGCGGCAGGTAGATCTCTTCCAGCGGCTCTGCTGCAGACCGGATAGTCCCGGGGGTGGAGGGTTCCTCATCGCCGCCGCACGATGTCACCGTCAGTGATATCACTGCGGCTGCCAGCAACGCCAGCGCCACAATCGTCGCCTGGGAGAGGTGTTCTGTCATTTTCTCTGACACCGGGGGCAATAGTATGTTCCCCTTCCACCCACCCTGGTTTTTTCAATGGCGGTCCCGCATCGCGGGCAGGGTTCTCCGGCGCGGCGGTGCACCTTGAATGTGTTCTGGAACCGTCCGGGGTTCCCCCGGGCGTCACGGTAAGAATCTATGGAACTCCCCTGGAGCCGTATGGCGCGTCGCAAAGTCTCCTTGATACTTTTCGTCAAAGCCGCAATTTCCTTTCCGGAAAGGCTCCCTGCGGGCTTCTCAGGGTGTATCAAGGCAGCAAAGAGGGCTTCATCGGCGTAGATGTTGCCGATACCCGCGATGAGCTGCTGATCGAGCAGGGCCGGCTTCACGGGTCTGACCCTGCCGTGGAAGATGGCAGCCAGGACCTTTGGGTTGAAGGAACGCTCCAGCGGCTCCGGCCCCAGCCTTGCCCAGTATGAATCACTGGCCCCTGCGCCAAGCAAGAACGCCTTGCCGAAGCGCCGGACATCGTGGAAAGCAAGGAATGAGCCGTCATCGAGTGTTAGCACGAGCCGGAGATGGCGCTGGTCCCCGTTGCGGGGATTCTCCTCCAGACGCGTGAGTATGCCAGTCATGCGCAGGTGGACGACGAGGGTGTCTCCCCCATCCAGTTCGAAACGGAGGTATTTGCCCCGGCGGGACAGGCCGGTTATCATCCGGCCCTTCAGCTTGCCGGCAAAGCGCGCCGGCGTCATGGGGGCGACCAGCAGCCCGTCGGTCACACGCGTTCCAGTTATGCTGCGGCCGCGCACTTCAGGCTCGAGTTGTCGCCTGATTGTTTCGACCTCCGGCAGTTCCGGCACTGGTCCCCTTCATGATCGACAGCTGACTTGCTCCGGGGATTATTATGCCTTTATCCCGCCAGGAACAAAAGTTCTCATTCGGTTATCATGGCTGGTGGGCGGGTATCCTATGCTCAGCAGGCATCGACACGGGGTCGGCATGACAGAACCGGGGTTCACCCACAAGTGCGTCATGGAGGTATCGGGCAGGGTCATCCTGCCGGCATCCTGGATTGCCAGAGTAGACATCACCGCTGGCGTGGTGGTCATGCCCCACCTCCCCTCTCCATTGCCTGAATACATGCCGGCGGATGTCTGGCCCAACACCGATGAATACGAAAAGCACCTGGAGGCCGTAGACAGCCTTTACTACAGCCGCTCGGCGCGCACCAGGGAGTTGTTGCGCGTGGTCTACGGGGCGATCAGCTATGAAGCCGTCGACAACGACGGCGGCGTGCTGGTCAAAGGAACAGCCCGGGACATCGCCAGGCTCGAGGGCGAGATCGTCTGTGTCGAACTCGTCGACCACCTCGAGCTGTGGAATGCCAGCAGGTGGGAAGAACGCATGGACATGTTCGACCGTTCGATCACGGACCTGCTTCCCTGAAGCTGAAAGTGTATCAAGCTGGCTACGCGACCTGGCCGGATTCTGCCTTGCGGACGGCATCCATCCTTCGTTGCAGCAGGGACCTGACAGCCAGGGCCACCAGCACGGTGGTCAGGAGGATCAGGACGCTGACCCCCATCGGAGCCCTGACGCTGACCTCGCGCCACAGGAGAGGCGCCACCAGGCTGCTGCCGAGGATACTGCCCCATTCAGCTGATGACCCGATGAAGCCGGAGACGGCTCCCCGTTCCGTCTTGAGTGTGACGTCGCCCACCAGGGAAAAAAAGGCGTTGAAGTAAGCCGGCGTCCCGGCGCCGCCGATGACGAAGCCGAGCATGGTGAAGGCTGTGCCCGGGTGGATGAAGATGATAAGGCTCTGGAGGGCCATGATCGTGAGTCCGGCGGCCATCACCCAGACGCGGGCGCCCCGCCTGTCCGCCAGACGGCCCAGGAAGGGGCTGGAGACCGCGCCCGCTGCGCCGCCCGCCGCCAGCGCCAGGGCGATATCCGTGGCGCTCCAGGAGAGCAGTTCCGCGGTCAGGATCGGCGCGGCGGTGAAAAGGATCGCCAGGGACATCATCTGCAGGAAGTGTATCAGCGACAAGGAAGCCGCTGGCGCCGTCAGGGCCGGTCGGAGCAAGGAGTCAAGCTTTTCCCTCATGGTCAGCCTGGCGGCAGCGGCCTTGCGCCTGGCTGCCGGGATGTCGGGGATGGTAAGGCTCAGCAGGAAACAGGCGGCCCCGAGCCCGCCACCCACCCAGAAAGGCGCCTGTATCGAGTAGGCCTGGGTGAGTGTGCCCCCGATCACCGGGCCGACGATGACGCCGGCATTGATGGCGCTGCTGTTGATGCCGTGGGCCAGGCCCCGAAACTCAGTCGGGGTCAGGTCATTGACGTATGACTGGAAGCCGACGACGAAACCGGCGGATGCGATGCCTTGCCCGAGGCGCAGCGCGATCATCAGCCAGGGATCTGTGGTAAGCACGAACGCCGAGGTGGCTAAAGCGAAAAGCAGCAGGGAGCCGGTCATGATCAGCTTGCGCCCTACCTGGTCCGACACAGCCCCCAGCGGGAACTGAAAGGAGACCCGGCCGAGGAAGAATGCGGCCACCAGCAGGCCGATCTCGAACTCGTTGAAGCGGAGCTGACCGGCGTATTCAGGCAGTATCGGCAACATCAACATGAACCCGGTCATGATGACGCCGCTGGCAAGGGACAGGGCGTAGATGCTCCAGTGAAGCTGTCTTAGTGACCCGAGCAAGGCCGCATCCCGGCTACATGCTCTCCGGCGCAGATACGCCGACAAGATCAAGTGTGGTGGCGATAACGTTTCGCGTCAGCTTGCAGAGATCGAGCCGGAATGCCGCTGACGCCGCCGGGGCCTTGAGCACGGGACAGTTATGGTAGAAGACATGGAATGCGGCCGCGAGTTCCCGCCCGTACGCGGTGATCCTGTTGGGGGCACGGTATGCGGCGGCATTCTCGACGACGCGCGGCAGCTCCAGCAGTTTCAGTATCAGCGACCTCTCCTCATCGGTGACATCACCGTAAGAGTCCCCTGCGCCGGCAGCGACACCCTCTTCCCGGGCCCGTGCGAGGATGCTGCAGATGCGCGCATGGGCGTACTGGACGTAGTACACGGGGTTCTCCTCGGATCTGAGCTTCGCCTTCTCGAGGTCGAGGTCCAGGGTAGTGTCGTGGCTGCGGTCCACCAGGAAGAAGCGGGCTGCATCGACGCCGATGCTGTCAATCAGCTCTTCCAGGGTCACCATGGTGCCCGCGCGCTTGGACATCTGCTTCCTCTCACCCATCTCCATGACGTTCACGAGCTGTCCGATGACTATCTCGAGACGGCCGGGATCGTGGGACAGGGCATCGAACGCCGCCTTCATCCGGCCGACATAGCCGTGGTGGTCAGCGCCCCAGATGTTGACGAGCTGGTCGAAACCGCGCTCCAGCTTGTCGCGATGATAAGCGATATCGGAGGCGAAGTACGTCGGCTCCCCCGTCCCCCGGATCAGCACGCGGTCCTTGTCGTCACCGTAGGCGGAGGTCTGCAACCAGAGAGCGCCGTCCCGTTCAACGGCTTCGCCGGCCTGCAGGAGGGCCTTGATGGCGCCCTCTGTCATGCCGTTCTCGTAGAGGCTCGTCTCCGAGTACCAATTGTCAAAAAAGACGCGGAACCGCTCCAGGATTGAGCGCATCTCTTCAAGGACCAGGTCGCGTCCCTGCTGCCGGAAGAAAGCCAGCGCTTGCGGAGTCAACTCCGCTGAGAGCGGCGGCACGTCGAGGTCCCGTGAGTGGATCATGCCGGCGATGTGTTCCGTATATGCTCCGGCGTAACCTTCCTCAGGCATGGGTATGTCCACGCCTGTGAGGCGGCCATAACGCGACGCCAGCGAGCGGGCGAACAGGTCCATCTGGGTGCCGTAATCATTGATGTAGAACTCGGTAGTGACATCATGTCCGGTGAAGGCGAGGATCCGTCTGAGCGAGTCGCCGTAGGCGGCATAACGGGCGTGTCCTGCGTGAAGCGGACCGGTAGGATTGGCGCTCACGAATTCCAGGAGGATTCTGCCGCCATCATGAGCGGCTGCCCTGCCGAAACCGGGTCCCAGGAAGAGCGCCTCCCGGGCCGCCGCAGCCAGTGCATCAGCCGCGAGCGTGATGTTGATGAAACCCGGTCCGGCGATCTCCACTGAATCGAGCAGAGCCGGCAGGGCAGCATCTGCCCTGATGGCGTCGATCACCTCTTCCGCCAGCTCCCTTGGCGGCCTGCCGGCAGTCCCTGCCGCCACCATGGCGATGTTCAGCGCCAGGTCTCCGTGCTCGCGGGAAGCAGGACGTTCAATGCTGATCCTGCTGGCCAGCTGCGGCGCCCCCCATGAACTGAACAGGCCCTCACAGGCTGTGGCAATCATCGCGGCGAGCTGACCGATGAAGTCATGCGGAGTCATCTTTCCCCCTGTCATCCTCCTTGCCGCGGAGCCGCTTTTGCAAACTATCAACTTCAGCCTTTACAGCCGAGCGCGCGTCGTGGTCGATCGTCAGTTCAAGGCGGAGATGATCGCCTTCGCGGGCGCCTTCCGGTAACAGGGTGGCAGGCATGGTCAATTCCCCATCGCTGCAGACGATGACAGCCACCCCCCCTTCGATCCTGTCCAGATAGAAACCGCCCTGTGAGGCCAATTTCAGCTTTCCCCGGGAGTGCAGACCATCTGCTCCAGGGCCCTGATCTCATCGTGGGTGCCGGCAGCGATGACGACATCGTTCTCTTCGAGAACCGTCGATGGACTGGGGTTGGTGTCGAATGCCCCGCCGGGTTTCCTGATGGCCAGAATGGTCGACCCGGTCTTCTGCCGCACCTGCAGGTCCTGGATGCTCTGGCCCAGGATCGGCGACTCGCAGGCCAGCTTGAGTTGTTCGACCCTGAGTTCGAGCTGGCCGCCGCCGGTTACGATGTCAAGATAATCGCTGACCATGGGCTTGAGCATCAGCGTCGCCATCTCCCGGCCTCCGATGGCATATGGAGAGACGACCTTGTCAGCCCCCGCTTTCACCAGTTTGCTGTACGACTCCTCGGTGTTGCCCCGGGAGACGATGGTTATTTCCGGCGCCAGCACCCTGGCGGAAAGAGTCACGAAGACGTTGTCAGCGTCGGAATCGACGCACGCTACCAGCCCCTCCGCCTGCGTCAGGCGTGCTGCGTTCAGCACGTCATCCTCCGCGGCGTCGCCCTCGACGTAGGGGTAGCCGTGCTCACGGCAATGGCTTATGCTCTCGGGGTTCGAGTCGATAATGATGAACTCCTTGCCGGAACGCTGGAACTCCTTCGCCACCTGCTCGCCAACACGTCCGAACCCGCAGATGACGTAGTGTCCGGAATATTCAGAGATTTTCTTTTTCATGCTCCGCTCCTCGAGAAGATCCGCCAGATAGCCGCCGATCAGGAATTCGATGAAAGTTCCAAAGGCATAAAAGAGAGTGCCAACGCCGATCGCTATCACCATGATAGCCAGGATCTTGCCAGCTGCTGTCTCCGGCGACATACCAATACCGACCGTCGAGATCAGCACGACGGTCATGTAGAGGGCGTCCAGTACCGAGAGTTCCTCGAGCATCATGAACCCTACCGTGCCGATCAACCCCAGGGTTATCAGCACTCCGGCAAAGAACAGTATACGCTTGGGAGAGATTATCGACTGCCACTGCATCGGCAGTCAAAGTCTACTGAAAGGGTGGGTTGTTTTCAATTGCGCGGTTCGAGGACGTGCGCCGGGCAGCGGCCGGGGTCAGAGGAAAGGAAGGTCCCTGACTTCTTCCTCGTCATCCTCGTAGAACCTGTGTTCCTCCGGGTGGAAGATTGCCTCTCTGACGATCACCGGCATGTTGCGCCACAGGCAGATGCCGTCCTTGAGGTATTTCTCCCGCTGCTTCCCGTTGCAGTTCGAAGTACAGGCGCGGCAGAGCTCCTCACCGCTCAGTTCAGCCTTGGGACGCGTGGGCCGGCAGCCTTCATCAAGGCGCCTGCTGGTCTCGAGCAGCAGGTGCTGGACGTTGATATGGGGCGAGAGCGGGAAGACGACGGGCATGCGGGGGATGGAGAACTGAAACGTCCCCTCCACCCAGTTGGACAGTTCCAGCGTGTTCTCGTAAGCCTGCTGTTCTATCACCTTCACGATCGCTTTTCTGTCGATGGCCCCGCTTTTCATCAGGGTGATGCCGAGGAACTCGTCATCCCCCTGCAGGCGGGAGCTCAGGATGATCTTGCGCAGCTCTTTCGGGTCGATAAGACCGGCTTTCACCAGCCGGGAACCCAGCAGGTGATCCGAGCGGGGCACTGACACGGCTTCGATGAAACCTTCGCGCAGGTAGATGATGGCCCGTTCCTCGTTATCGTTCAGTTCCAGGTTGCCCGACTTCCCGTAGCTGGCGAGCAGCTGCAGCACCATGAAGACAGAGAACTGGCTGATTTGGCCCCAGAGGATCATATTAAACTGTTGGCTGGCCCTTGATTGGAAGCAGTGTTCTTAATAGTGTCATCGGCAATGCGCATGTCTGCTGTAATATCATGCTGGCAGCAGCGCGATCCAGGACGGGGTGTGATATGGAAATCATGGAAGCTATCAGCAGGCGGTCTTCCGTACGCAGGTTCACGGACAGGGTGCCTGGGCGGGAGATCGTCGAAGTTCTGCTGGAGGCGGCGATCAGGGCGCCGAGCGCCGGCAACCTGCAGCCGTGGCGGTTCTTCGTCGTGAGGGACGGCAAGGTCAGGAAGAAGCTCATGGCAGCCGCCATGGGACAGAAGCATGTGTATGAGGCTCCTGTGGTGGTGGTCATCTGCGTGGAGCCAGGGGTCTCGGCCAGGCGGTATGGAGACAGGGGGCGCGACCTCTATTGTATCCAGGACGGCGCCGTTGCGACCGAGAACCTGCTGCTTGCGGCGGTTGCCAACGGTCTTGGCAGCTGCTGGGTGGGGGCTTTCGACGAGGCTGCGGTGGCGCAGGCAGTCAGAGCGCCTGAAGGGACCAGACCGATAGCGATGGTCCCGCTGGGTTACCCGGCGGGACCATCGAGACAGTCTTCACGTATTCAGTTGGGGAGAATCGTGAGTTATCTGGGCTGACTGATTCACGCCGTACCCAGTTCGGCGCCCGTCTGCGGCTCCACCTTGCTGTTTGCCGCAGAGTCCCCGATCGGGTCAGGCAGCAGTTCTCCCGTGTATACCTGGTTCTTGCCGCGGCTCTTGGCCATGTACATGCGTGAGTCAGCTATCTTGACCAGCTTGTCTGCCTCAGTGGCGTCATGGCCGTATGAGGCGATGCCGATCGATACCGTGACATCACGCTTGATCTGCGGATCAGCCAGGATGGAGCACCGCTCAGCAATCATGGTGCGCAGCCGCTCGGCTACCGCGGATGCGGTCTCGAAGTCACAGCCGAGGATCAGGGTGAATTCCTCGCCGCCGTAGCGCGAGGCCAGGTCTTCCCCTCGGGCTTCCTGCGTGATCACCTGGGCGACTTTCTGCAGAACGTAATCGCCTTCCTGATGACCGAACTTGTCGTTGTACTGTTTGAAGTCGTCGATGTCGGCGAAAAGCACCGTCAGCTCGTTGCCATCAGAGCGCAGGTTGCTGACCTTGTTCACCAGGTAGGTCTGAAAGAACCCGTGGGTGAACAGACTGGTAAGGTCGTCGGTGGTCGACTGGTGCTTCAGCTTGATCGTCTCCCTGTGTTCTGTCGTGTACAGGTAGTAGAAGCCGATCGCCATGAAGATGACGAAGAGGAACTCCATGACCTCGTAGATCTCTCCGAGTTGTGGCAAGGCTACATCAGTCAGGACCGAAATGGCCATCGACAGCCCGAACGCGATCGCCGCCAGGCTGAGGAACAGCCAGGAACGCCTCCTGACGTCCTTGCCGATGGACGGCAGGATGCGCACTGCGAAATATAGCGCGACCAGCGCGACAACGAGGCTGGCGAACTTGACGAAAGTCTCGATGGCCTCCATCAACTCGCTCTCCCCGGCCACACCTGCCATGTTTATGAGAGCTGTGCCCATTTTGATTCTCCCCCTTGTGTCCTTTCGTGGTTTTGTCAGGTGATTAAACTTCGGTAAATCGTGGTCCTGCTTTAGCGTTTCGTGCGTCTTTTTTCACGATGCTTTCTGTTCCAGTTCCTCACCCCCCTCTTCTTCGGTACCGATAATGCGGGCGAATACTTCGACGACCCGGGAATCGAACTGTGTACCCCGGTTGCGCATCAACTCCTCAAGCGCCATTCGATTTGACAGCGCCTTGCGGTAAGGGCGGTCTGAGGTCATGGCTTCGTAGGCATCGGCAACGAAGAGGATGCGCGCACCCAGCGGGATCTCTTCCTGGCAGAGGGCGTCAGGGTATCCTTTGCCGTCGTAGCGTTCATGGTGGTGGCGGACGATTGCCTGTACCGGGAAGGGGAAGTTGACCGGGCGCAAGATCCTCTCGCTGAGGACAGGGTGTTTCTTGATGACGGCGAACTCCTCGCCAGTGAGCTTCCCCGGCTTGGTGAGGATACTGTCAGGGATGCCGATCTTGCCGACATCATGCAGGTAGCCGGCATAGCGTATCGTCTGCAGTTCGGGGCCGTTGATGCCAAGACCGCGGGCAATAGCCTCCGCGTAGAGGGATACGCGCTCGGAGTGGCCCCTGGTATATGAGTCCTTGGCGTCGATCGTCTCTGCCAGGGAGCGGATAGTGCCGACGAATGCATCCTGGAGGTTCTCGTAGATCCTCGCATTCTCGATGGCGATGGCTGCTTCGTTGGCGATCGTAGTCAGCAGGGAGACCTCGCCTGCGCTGAATTCGCGGGGCTGGGTGAAATAGATGCAGATCACGCCGATGCGTTGACCCTTTGAGATGAGCGGCAGGGCGATCAGTGAGGCGTAATTCTGTACAGAGGCCACGTTTTTCCAGAGCTCGTAGTCGCCGTCGGTCTCGATGTCGGAGATGGTGAAGGGCCTGCCTTCGGCATAGGCCATGCCCACCGGGCCCACGCCGATGGGCATCCGGCGCTTCTTGTTGATTGTCCAGACATATTCGGCGGAGAGCTTGTAGCTGGCGACGATATTGAGGAAATGCTCACTATCGTCAGGCATGAACACCGAGGCGTACTGGGCATTGAAAAGCGCGCCCACCCTCTTGGCGACTACGCTGACGACCTCCTGGTAGTCGAGAGTGGAAGTGAAGGCCTTGCTGATCGTGTGCATCGTCGATAGTTCCCGGACCTGCTGCTCGGTCTTTTCATACAGGCTGGCGTTCTCCAGGGCGACGGCGGCCTGGTTCACGAGTGTCTGATAAAAACTGACCTTAGCCTCGGTGAAGGGTGTGCGGTCCCAGCGGCGTTCCTCCCCCAGCGTGACCACCCCGACGACGTCGTCCTTGGCAATCAGCGGCAAAAACAGGGCTGACTGCGTCTCGGGCGTCAGCATCCATTCCCATTCACCCCGGCGCTCATCATCGGAAGGCTGCCCGTCACGGACTACCAGGGGCCTGCCGCTGGCGATGACCTCGGCGTGGAAGGGCGCGTTATCAAGTTCAAGCCTCTCCCCGATGCCGCTCTTCCAGTCGGAGATCTTCCTGGTGGGATATGACGCCTGGATTGCAAGCACATTGCGGGAATCATCCAGCAGGGATATACGGCAATACGTGACCATCTTCGTCTGGGCGATCTTGTCACAGAGGATCTGCATGATCCTGTCCACGTGCAACGCCGAAGAGACGGCGACGCTCGCGTCCAGCAGGAGCCTGACCTCGTCTTCGCGCTCGCCCAGCGAGGTCTGCAGGTCTTCAAAGGCCCGGGCGAGGCCACCGACTTCATCCTTGCGCGACAGCCATGGCTGCGGCAGGTCCAGTCTGCCGGGGGAATCGCTGATGCCGCGCATGGCGGCGACAAGCCCGTGGATCGGTTTGACTATGTTGAAATTAAGCAACAGGTAGAGTGCGAGGACCACGCTCAGCAGCAGGAGGTTGGCCACGATGGCAAAGCGCACCTGCTGGGCATGGATGAGGCTGTCGCGCGGGCCCGTGTCCATATAGAGCCCCAGTGAAGCAACGGGGATGCCGCTGGCGTTGCTGATAGGGGCCAGCATCTCGATCTGCCCCTTGCTCAGCCCCGACCCGGTACCGTCGGATTCCTCATGCGAGAGGCTGTCGACGATCTCGTTGCTGCCGGTGGTCATGGGGCGGATGTCTTCTTCGTCGGCAGGCCTGCCCAGCAACTCGGGTTCGCTGCTGGCGATAACGACCATATCGCCTCCCGAGGGGCCGTAGATGGACAGCTTGTCCACCTCCGGGTTCGTCTCCATGACGCTGTCCACTACCCCCTGCATCACTGAGGCGAACTCTATCGGGTCATCCGCCAGCGCGGGATCGTGGTGCCTCAGTTCCCTTGATACGAAGCCCGTGATGACTTCGCCCAGGCGTATGTACTCGTTGTTGAATGCCCTCGAGATATACCAGCTGCCCAGAAAAGTGAGCATCCCTGAGATGATGATAACGCCAGGTATGACAAGTAAAAGCAGCTTGCCGCGCAGCCCGATTCTGGGAACCATTGCCAGATCCGCCCCTGTTGTCCGGTTTGCCTCTCCGGCACGGCCTGAGGGACCGCGCCTGCCACTAATTAATCGGCAACAGGGCTCAATGCTTTACCTGCGCCAGCGGGCAAAAAAACCTGAAAACTATTTTTGGGGGGTCTTCGAGCGGTAGTCCTCGATGGCCTTCTGGAGGCCGTCTGCGGCCAGGTTCGAGCAGTGCATCTTCTGGGGTGGCAGACCGCCCAGGGCGTCAGCTACGGCCTTCTTGGAGATCTGTGCCGCCTCGTCGAGGGACTTGCCTTTGGCCATCTCGGTGACCATGCTGCTGGTGGCGATGGCGGCGCCGCAGCCCAGCGTCTTGAATTTGACGTCCTCGATCTTGTCCTGGTCGTCGACCTTGATGGTGATACGCATGACGTCGCCGCACTGGGGGTTGCCGACCTCGCCTACCCCGTCGGGGTTCTCGACCTCGCCCATGTTGCGTGGGTTCTGGAAATGGTCCATCACTTTTTCCGAATACATCTTTCCTCCGATCTGATGCTTGCTTAAGTCAACTGGCGGCTTCGCAATCGCAACCTTCGGCGCTTCCGGTCGCACATTTTTTCGAGCCCCTTTTATATACTGGCGACATGCTGCGAAGCCTCTCTGTGACTTCGTAGAGCGCCTTGACCAGATAGTCGATGTCCTCGCGGTTTGTCTCCCTGGACATCGTCACTCTCACCGACCCATGGGCCAGTTCCGCTGGTACGCCCAGGGCGAGCAGAATGTGGGAAGGCTCCAGGGTTCCAGAGACGCAGGCGGAGCCGGTGGAGATGTAGACGGGCCGGGCATCATCCGCGGTGGGGTATGAAAGTGACAGCATGATCGATTCTCCCTCGATGCCCTCGATGGAGTAGTTCACGTTGTTGGGCAGCCGGTTGGTGCGGTGGCCGTTGAGCCGTATGTCCTCGAACTTGCCCTCGATGCTCTCCATGAGGTAGTCCCTGAGACCGGTAAGCCGTTTGGCTTCGGCTTCGAGGTTCCTGCGCGCCAGCTCAGCGGCCTTGCCCAGGCCGACTATGCCGGCCACGTTCTGGGTGCCCGCGCGCCTTTTTTTCTCCTGGGCGCCTCCGTGGATGAGGGGCGTGATGCGGGTGCCGCGTCTTGCGTAGAGGGCGCCTGCCCCTTTGGGACCGTAAAACTTGTGAGCCGATAGGGAGAGCAGGTCGCAACCCAGCTCCTGGACGTCTAACGGCACATGGCCGACGCCCTGGGCGGCGTTCACGTGGAAGGCCACACCTCTTTCCCGGGTGATTCTGGCGATGTCCGCGACTGGCTGGATGGTGCCGATCTCGTGGTTGGCGTGGGCCAGGGTGACAAGCACCGTGTCGTCGCGTATGACCGAGGCGACCGATCCGGGATCTACAACCCCCTCACCGTCCACAGGCAGCCAGGTCACCTCCCAGCCCTTCTTCTCCAAGAACTTGCACGGCATCAGGATCGAGTGGTGCTCGGCCACGCTGGTGATGATGTGCCGGCCCTGCTCTTCCCTGGCGTCAGCGACCCCCTTGATGGCCCAGTTGTTCGATTCAGTGGCGCCGCTGGTGAAGTATACGTCCTTGCTGTCGGCGCCAATCAGGTCGCCCACTTGCTGCCGCGCCTCCTCGATGGCCTGCTTGGACTGGGCGCCCAGTGTATAGAGCGTCGCGGGACTGCCGTAGTTCTCGTCGAGCCAGGGGGACATTGCCTCGATCACTTCCCTGTCGGTCCTCGTGGTCGCCGCATTATCCAGGAATATGGGCTGCTTCATCTTGTCATCATCCCCTTCTGGTCCACATGCATTCGTTGCTCACAACGCCTTCTGTATCAGGAACTTCATCTGGTCTCCGTATTCCTCGCGGCCGATGAACTCGTTGCCGGAACCGATGCACCAGGCCGGTATGTCGGCTTTGGCTCCTTCATCGTCCGCCCAGACCTCCAGTATGCCGCCGGGCCTGAGCTCCCGCATCTTCTGGGATATCTTCACGATCGGCATCGGGCAGGCGACCCCGATGCAGTCGAGCTTGTCGTCCGGCGCAAGCTCTGCCGCGGCCTCACCGGCGGGTTCGCCCTTGAGGATGTCCGCGAGCATGGTCTCCTTGAGCACGTCCTCGTTGGCGCTTTTGAGCCTCGACCAGACGCTCGCCAGCACGCAACCCTCCAGGCGCCCGCAGCCGCTGTCACTATCGCTACCCGCGCAGGTCGCTGGTGAAACAGCTCCCTGCAGCACCATGACCACATCCAGCAGGCTGATCCTGGCCGGGTCTGCCGCCAGGGTGTACCCGCCGGAGGGCCCGCGCGTGCTCTCAAGCAGCCCGCCGTTCACCAGCTCCCGGAGCACCTGGGTCAGATAGGGCAGGGGCACCTGTTGCCGCTCGGCCACATGGCTGCGGTTCACCGGTCCGTCCTGCTGGTGGAGCGCGATGTCCATGAGCGCCAGCAGCCCGTACTCACTCTTTGAAGAAATCAGCATGACCATGTGATTCTAAATAATGTATATAAGTAGAGTCAACAATTGCATATTGCCAGGATACCCCCGTACCCTGACAGGTAAACCGGGCTGTCCGAACGGGTGGCTGCCGGGGTCAGCCTGATAAGATGTGCTTATGGTCCATACCCGCGAGGGTGAGCGGCGGGAGCAGTGGGGTCAGGGGCTGAGGTTGAAAGCCCTGTGGAAGTTGGCGTGGACAGCCGCAGCCAGAGTCTCTATGGACGTATCCCTGAGGCTGGCGACCGCATCGGCCACGTGGGCTACACGGGCGGGGCAGTTAGGGCTGCCCCTGTGGGGGACAGAGCTCAGGTAGGGCGAGTCGGTCTCGGTCAGCAGCAGGTCTGCGGGGATACGGGTTGTGGCGTCGTGAAGCCGCATAGCGTTCCTGTAACTGACGTTGCCGGCCAGTGACATGTAATAACCCCTCCTGGCGCATTCCTCCACATGGTCCACGAGGGAGAAGCAGTGAAGGATGACGGTCGCGCCGGCAGCTTCCCCGGCGAGCAGGTCCATGGTGTCTGCTGCAGCCTCCCGGCTGTGGACCACCAGGGGCAGCTCGTGATCCAGCGCCAGCCTGACATGGCGGCGAAAGGTCTCCTGCTGGGTGTCGCGCGGCGCCCGGTCGTGGTAGTAGTCGAGCCCGGTTTCGCCGATGGCAACGACTTCCGGGTCCTCGGCCAGGGATTCGAGCTCCTCGAAGTCTGCCGCGGACGCCCCGGCGGCGTCGTGCGGGTGTATGCCCACAGCCGCAAGCACCGACGGGAACTCATGGGCGAAGGCGACGGCCAAGCGGCTGGACCGGATGTCGATGCCCACGGCCAGGATCCTCTCGACGCCGGCGCTCGCAGCATCCATGACAGCGGCGCGGGGGTCGGGCAGCATGTCCAGGTGGGCATGGCAGTCTGTGAATCGCGGCAATGACGCTCCCTTCGCCGGCTGGTCAGTCAAGCCGGGGGAAGAGGGGGTCGCCGGCGACCACCGGGCTGCCGGGCGCCCCCCTCCCCCACCGCGCTTTTTCGATCATCAGTTCTTCGAATGCAGGGGGATAACCCAGACGCCGCATGATCTCCACCGTGGTGGCGGGGATGAACGGGTGCAGGAGGATGGCGCAAATACGGAGGCCTTCGACGAGCTCGTAGAGTACGGTTTCCAGCTCTTCCCTCCGCTCCGGCTCCTTCGCCAGCACCCAGGGGGCGCTCTGCTCAACGTGCTTGTTGAGGCGGCGCACGAACTGCCAGACAGACTCCAGGCAGCCGGTTATGTCTGCCTTCCCCAGGGAAGTGACAACCGTTTCCCTCAGCTTATCCACTGATCGTGTGAAGCTGGAGCCGTCTCGCGGCGGAGGCGGGACTGATGAGTCACAGTACTTGCCGACCATGGCCACGGTCCTGCTCACGAGATTGCCGAGGTCGTTCGCGAGCTCGCTGTTGTAGCGTGATTCGAAGCCTTCAAGCGAGACCACGCCGTCCTG
Organism: Gaiellales bacterium; assembly: GCA_003599855.1. Lineage (GTDB taxonomy): Bacteria > Actinomycetota > Thermoleophilia > BMS3ABIN01 > BMS3ABIN01 > SURF-19. The sequence continues at coordinate 32,489 of QZKG01000059.1, forward strand.
GCCGAAGGTGACTTCCCGAAAGCAGTAGAAGCGGAATGCGTCCACGCCGTACTGGTCCATGACGGCGAACGGATCGAGGACGTTGCCCCGGGTCTTGCTCATCTTCTGTCCGCCCATGAGGAGGTAACCGTGGACGAACAGGTGCCGGGGCAGCTCGTAGCCCGCGGCCATCAGCAGCGCCGGCCAGATGACCGCGTGGAACTTGAGGATGTCCTTGGCCATCAGGTGGAAGTCCGCCGGCCAGAACCGGGCGGTCTGATCCTCCTCACGGGCATAGCGCAGTCCGGAAAGGTAGTTGAGCAGCGCGTCCACCCAGACATAGACCACTTGCCCGGGGTCCCAGGGCACCGGTATCCCCCATTCCAGGGCGGCGCGGCTGATGCTGATGTCCTCGAGCCCCTGGGTGATGAAGCTGCGTGCCTCGTTTTGGCGGGTCGCCGGGATGACGAAGTCAGGGTGGGCTTCGAAGTGGTCGAGCAGGCGGTCCTGGTAGTCCGACAGGCGGAAAAAGTAGTTCTCCTCCTCCACCAGCTCCAGCTCGATGCCGTGGTCGGGGCACTTGCCTTCCACCAGGTCCTTTTCGGAATAAAAGGCTTCACAGGAGCCGCAATAGAGGCCGCTGTAGGATTTGAGGTAGATGTCTCCCCTGTCATGAAGTTTCTGGATGAACTCCTGCACTACCTCTACGTGCTGGCTGTCGGTGGTACGGATGAAGAAATCGTTGGTGGCATCGACGGCGGCGGCCAGCTCCCTGAACTTCACTACCATCTCGTCGACGTGCTGTTCCGGCGTGACGCCGCGCCTTTCCGCCGCCCTGGCTGCCGGGTTGCCGTGCTCGTCCGTTCCCGTAAGGAAGAAGACATCCTCGCCGAGCTGGCGGTGGTGGCGCGCCAGGATGTCTGCGGCGATCGTGGTGTAGGCGTGGCCGATATGGGGCACGTCGTTGACGTAGTATATTGGCGTTGTGACGTAGAACTTGTCCACCCGGTCTCGCGGTCTGTTTGCTGACGCTGGCTGCGAATATACTAACAGCCGGTCCTGGTTAGTCCAACAGCGGCATGGGAGCCGCCGGCGCCGCCTGTGTCCGGGTCCAGGACTGCCTGCCGGCTAGCAACACGGCGCCGCTGGCAGCCGCCATGATCAGGCTAAGACCAGCACCCAGCCGCAAGATGCCGCCCGGGGGGCTTGCATGCTTCGGCTGTGATGAGGTCATGGCCCCGGGAGCCCGGCCAACCGCCGCCTGCACCGGCAATAGCGGCACTGGAGGGACAGCGGCTGCGGGCGGCTCAAAGGATCGCCAGGCCGGCCGGTTCCCGGGTAGGACCGCCCTGGCGGCAGGCGTCGCCAGGGCGGACGCCGGCAGTAGGCCAGCGTCAGGCTCCATGGCATACGCCGCGGGCGGCTCGGACAGAGCCGGCTCCAGGGTGGTGGAGGTCGCAGCAGGCGCCGGTGCAGGCGAGGTCACGGGTGCGGGGGGCGGCGCGGGCAGGACTTCCGGAGGCATCAGGACCGCCTCACTCACCTGTTCCTGCGGCAGGCCGGTGGCTTCGATGCTGTCTGCGGGGGGCAGCAACTCCAGCGGGTCCAGGTAGTCACCGTTGGCGCTCGATAATCTGATACCGAAATGGAGCGGCCTGCCGTCGCTCGTGGCGATGACTTCCCCCTGCTCGACCCACTGTCCCTGCTTCACCACGAGTTCTCCCAGGTGCAGGTATGTGCTGCGCAGACCGCCGTCATGGCTGATGGCCAGAGTGAGGCCGCCGCCCTCCGCTGGTGTGTATCCGGCGAAGGCGATGGTTCCGGCCGCGGCGGCGCGGATCTCTCCCACGGCGGTGGACGCAATGTCAATGCCGCGATGCCCCCTGTCGCTGACGCAATCGAGGGTCCAGCCCGCGGTCAGCTGGCCTAGCGCAGGCCAGGTGAAGATGGCCTCCGCAGCGGGCGGGCGGTCGGCGCAGGCTGCCAGCGCCAGGGTCGCCGGCGAGGCTGAGAGATCGAGAAAAAGGAAGATCAGAACGATAACGAGGACGCGCCCGGGTTTCCGCATGGTTCCTCCGCTGCCACTGTTGTCAAGACAGGCGACAGGGGGAATCTATCATCTTCGTGTCATCAGTTCAAGGATGATCCTGTGGCAGAGCGACCCGGATCATGCTAATTGCGTGAAAAAATCGCATCAGGGCGCCAGCAGCTCCAGCACGGTCTGGCGGTCGCTGAAGGGTACCGGGCCGGAAGACATGATCTGCCTGGTCTCATGCCCCTTGCCGGCGATGAGGATGGTATCGCCCGGACCGGCGGCCTCGATGGCTGCCCTGATGGCCTCGCGCCGGTCGGCGATTCTCAGGTAGCGGCTGCCGGAGCTGGTCAGCCCGCTCTCGGCGGCGTCCAGTATCTGCCCGGGAGGCTCGCCGTAGCAGTCATCCGTGGTCAGGATCGCCAGGTCTGAGCCCTTTCCGGCGACCAGGCCCATCTTTGGCCGCTTGTCACGATCGCGTTCACCGGGGCAGCCGAAGACGACTATCAGCCTGCCCGGGGTGATATGGCGGGCGGCGTCGATGGCCCTTTGCAGCCCGTCCTCGTTGTGGGCGTAATCGATCACTATGTGGAAGGGGGCATCAGTCTCCACCGGCTCGAAACGCCCGGGGGCGCCGCGGTGCCCCTTGAGGCCGGCGGCTATCTCCCCGGCGGCGAGGCCGAGGGCATGAGCGGCGGCGGCGGCGGCCAGGGCGTTGGCCAGGCTGAAGCTGCCGGGTATGGCGATCTCGACGGCGGTGACCCCTGCGGGCGTCACCAGGTCGAAGGAGGTCGTCCAGCCTGAGTAGACGATGTTGGCGGCGCTGACGAGAGCGCCGCTGGAGGCCCCGAAGCTGACTACCTCGCCCCCGGCTGCGGCCAGCTCCCCGGCCAGTCGCGCCCCGTACGCGTCATCGATATTGATGACCCCGACGGGCATGCGACTTTCCGGCTGCTCCCCTGCGATGCTGTTGTAGAAGAGCCGGCGCTTGGTCGCGTAGTAGCTTTCCATGTCGCTATGGAGGTCCAGGTGGTCGCGGGTGAGGTTGGTGAAGACCGCCACGTCGAAATCCAGCGCCGCGGCGCGGAACAGCTCGATGCCGTGTGATGAGACCTCGAGGACGGCGAATCGGTCTCCCCCCTCCACCGCCCTTGACAGCATCTGCTGCAGGTCGACCGACTCCGGCGTCGTCCTTTCCGCCGGCTGCGCCTTCCCTGCTATCCTGTATTCGACGCCGCCCAGGAGAGCCGAGCGGCGGCCTGCCGCCTCCAGGATGGACTGGATCATGTGGGTGGTTGTGGTCTTGCCGTTGGTGCCGGTGACGCCGATGAGCTTCAGTCTCTCTGACGGCCTGCCATAGAACTCTGCTGACGCCAGCGCCAGCGCCAGCCTCACGTCAGGCACCTGGACCTGGGGGATGACGGCCCCTTCGACCCACCGCTCCGTCAGGGCCACGGAAGCGCCAGCTTCGGCAGCCGCGGTTATGAAATCGTGGCCGTCTGCCTTGAAGCCGGGGATGGCGGCGAACAGTTGGCCCGGCCGCACGCGCCGGGAGTCATAGGCAAGGCCGGTGACTTCCAGCGCGGGGTCGGCGTCGCTACGGACCGCCCCGATATCCCTGGTTATCTCGCCCAGCCGCACCGCAGCGTCAGGCCTCTTTCGCGGCGGATGGCTCCTGGGCCTTCACAGCCTCCTCAGGCGCCTCCTGGTACCAGGATTCGAACGAGACGCGGGGCTTGAAGAAGGTGTACATCTCGCGCACCAGGGCGACCAGCGGCAGGGCCAGGATCATGCCGGTGATGCCCCTGAACTCGGCCCCCGCCAGTACGGCGAAGATGACCACCAGGGGGTGCACGCCGACAATGGAGCTCATCACGTTGGGGACCAGCACGTGCCCCTCGAGTTGCTGGATGACGATGAAAAGGATGGCGACGGCGAGCGCCGACCAGGGTGAGGCGAAAAGGGCCACGACGATGGGCGGTATCGCCCCGATGATCGGTCCGATGTAGGGGATGAACTCGGTGAGGCCGGCCCAGGCACCGAAGAAGACCGAGTACTTGGAACCTTCGGGCCAGACGCCCACGACCCCCAGCAGCCAGATGCCCAGCGCCGTGCTGGCGCCGATCAGGAGGCCCAGGAGCACCTGGGCCCTGACCCACTGTGTGAGGGCGCGCTGGCTGCGCAGGATGAACTCGTCGGCATCGCCACCGAACTTCTCCGGGAAGAGGCGGTGCACGAAGAGGCCGATCCTCCTGGCGTCCAGCAGCATGTAGATGGAGATGACGAGCACAATGAAGAAGTTGGTCAGCGCCCCGACGAAGTTGACTGAGAAGGTGAGGAGCTGTGAACCCAGGTCGGCGATGAAATCCTCAGCCCGCTGCGCCAGCCTGTTGGTGTAGTCCCCCAGGTCGATGGGCAGGTTGAGGCTGTTGATGCTGTCCTGCCAGCTTTCCATCTGCTTCCTTACCTCTTCTGCGTACTGCGGGGAGTTGTCTAGGATCTCCTCGAGCTGGCCGAAGGCAGGCGGGATGATGAGGATCAGGAACAGCACCAGCAGACCGAGGATACCCAGATATACGAGAAATACTCCGATGTAACGTGGGATCCTGAGCCATTCCAGCTTCTTGATGAGCGGATTCAGCATCAGCGCGATGATCATGGCGCTGACGAAAAGATATATGGCATGGGCCACATGCGCCGCCGAGAACCACAACAGCAGCACCAGGATGGGCAAACCCACCAACTGGACCCACCTGGGAATCTGTATGTTCACTGGCCGGCCTCCCTGACCTGGCTCATTCCCTTGCCCCGTGCGGGGTTCGGGCCGGTTCGAGGACTCATTATATCAGGGTCGTCCCCTGTTGATAGCTCACCTGCGACAAACAGCCGCTGCCCCGAAAACGACTAGCAGCTTGAAAATACCCTGCAAGATGTTATGTTTATCTATATGTCATCAGAGCCCCAAACCATTCAACCGCGGGGAAAGGCGAGGTACAGGTATCGCTGGCACTCTGCGGCTTTTCTTGGCGCGATGTTCATTCTGGCGGCCATCGCGCTGACCCTCATCATAGTTTCTTCGAGGGATGATCCGACGCCCCTGCTCGACGAGGAGACCATTGCCGCGTCCCAGGAGCTGGCCTCCACGGAGACGCCGCTGCAGGTGCCGCTGGCCGCGGCGGGCGAACTGGAGCTGATGCTGCCGGTGGTCGGGCAGTCGGTAACCGCCATCGGCTATCACCCGGTGGAGGACGACGACGTCATCAGCCTCAAACCTGAGGGCAAGCAGGTGAACGCATCGGTGATCAGCGGCATCGGGCAGATCCTGGACGACGATGGGGGCATCGGCTATTACGTCATGGACGAGGACAGCAAGGTCTCGCCCACGACTTCCATGGACGTGGGCGCCCCCTACGGGACTTTCGTCTACACGCCGGTGGACGGCACTATAGTGGGCATCAAGACCTACGAGTTCGCTGGCAAGTGTCCCGATACCGAGGTGAGGATCCAGCCCTTGAACCAGTCGAACATGGTGGTGGTGATGACCCACCTGGGCAATATCGAGGCTACCCTCGGCCAGCCGGTCAAGGCGGGCGTCACCAGGATCGGTTCCATCAACAAGCTGGATGACTGCCTGACCCACAAGATCTCAGAGTTCACCTCTGACAGCGGCAACCATGTCCATATCCAGGTAGAGCTCTACCGGCGTGACGTCGTCTCCTGACCATGGCTGAATCGCATGCGGCAACCTGGGCGGTCATAGGCGGGTCGGGGACGCACGGCTGCGATTTCCCCGAGGCTGCCGGGAGCGGCGCCCGCATTCTGGATGAGGGACTGGTCTTCGAGACGCCCGCCGGGCAGTCCCCCCCGTTCAGCCTGTTCGAGACCGCTGGCGGCAAACGCGTCCTGCACATGCAGCTGCACGGCTGGCGCGCGGGGGTGACACGCGGCCAGGCTTCCCAGCAGGTCTTCCACGTGCTGGCCCGGGCGGGCGTGAAGCGCATCATCTCCGAGGCGGGCGTCGGCAGCCTCAACCACCTGCTGGACCCGCGGGATATCGTCATCCCGGACGACTTCATTGATTTGACTACCCACCGTGACCCCGCCCCCGTCGCGGGCGGCCGCCTGCTCATCATGCGGGACCCGGTTTGCCCGGTGGTCGCGGGGGCGCTTCTTGAAGCCGCCCGAGGGCAGGCTGGGGGGCGGGTCTTCGGGCGAGGGACCTGCGTGGTCACCGAGGGCCCTCGCTTCGAGAGCCGCGCCGAGATACGCATGATGCAGCCCCACGGCGACGTCATCGGCCAGAGCATGTGCCCCGAGGTCTGGCTGGCCCGGGATATCGGCGCCCATTACGCCGCGCTGTACATAGTCGTCAATTACGCGGAAGGCGTCGTCCGCGACTGGGAGCACGAGGTCCTCAAGGAGATTTTCGAGGAGGATGCCGTGAGGCAGTCGCGAATCATCCTGCAAGCCATCGACGCGGTTGACGAGACGGCCGGCTGCGGCTGCGGCGAACTGAGCAAGGACACGCTGCTCTAGCCGGGGGGTGGTTCTTCAGGCGGAGGGCGTCGCGTGGTACTCGACGCTCCCCATCTCCTTGTCCAGGGAGCAGATCGTGTCCCGTGAGTCACCGGCCGCCACCTCGATCCTGAAACCGCTGCAGCTTGAGGCGGTGACGTCGATCCCGTCGGGCAGCCCGGGGTCGGCGGTGCGCAGGCTTTCCAGGTCGGCGGCGTAGCAGTTGTTGTCCAGCACGAATATCTCCTGGGCGATCTCGGCCTGCTTGAGGTGGCTCTTGGCCCGGGCCAGGAGCGCCCTGTCCACAGGGGCGGGGACCGTGCCGTCGTCGCTGTCGCCCCATCCCAGTCCGAAGGAGACCACCGTATCCCCGACCGGGGCCGGCAGATCGTACATGTAGGCGGCTCCGATGGCTGTGAGCGCCAGCAGGATGGCTAGCGAGACCAGCAATGAGAGTGAGCTGCGCATCGTCCTCTCCCCTGTACCCTAAAAGATCAAAAAACCGCTGCCCCAACGATGAAGATAGGGCTCATCATTCTACCACTGAAGTGCATTCTTGTACACGATGCGCGGCTGCCGGGGGGATTGTTTCCGGCCGTTTTGGGGAAATCAGGGGCGAACAGCGGGCTATCCCTTGATGACTCCCAACGGCTTCAGGCGCGCCACCTTGCTGGAGAGGCCGGCCCTGTGGCAGATCTCCACCACCTCGTCGATGTCCTTGTAGACCGCCGGCGCCTCCTCGGCCAGGGTCGAAGTGCGACCGGCGCGGATGGTGATGCCGCGGGACTCCAGCTCGCGCTTGAGCTCGTCCCCCCGGATCATCTTCTTGGCGGCCCGCCGGCCCATGACCCGCCCGGCACCGTGGCAGGTGGAGCCGAAGCTCTCGCTCATGGCCCTGGCGGTCCCCTTGCACAGGTAGGAGGCTGTGCCCATATCCCCCGGGACGATGACCGGCTGGCCCACCCCGCGGTAGCGCTCGGGCACGTCCGGATGGCCTGCGGGGAAAGAGCGCGTCGCCCCCTTGCGGTGGACGCAGAGGCGGCGTTTCTTCCCCTCGACCTCGTGCTCCTCGAACTTGGCGACGTTGTGTGACACGTCGTAAACCAGGCCCAGGCCGAGCTTCTCGGCCGATGAGCTGAAGATGTACTCGCAGGACTGGCGCAGCAGGTGGGTCATGACCTGGCGGTTCACCCGGGCGAAGTTGACGGCGCAGGCCATGGCGGCATAGTACTCGCGGCCCTCGGGGCTGGCGATAGGGGCGCAGGCGAGCTGGCGGTCGGGCAGGTCGATGCCGGCGCGGGCCGCTGCTCCTCCCATCAACCGAACGTACTCAGTGCAGACCTGGTGCCCCAGGCCCCGGGAGCCGGAGTGGACCATGATGCAGAGCTGGTCCGGGAAGATGCCGAAGGCGTCGGCCGCCTCCGGGTCGAAGATCTCATCGACCTGCTGCACTTCTATGAAATGGTTGCCGGCCCCCAGCGTACCCGGGTGGGCGAAACCCCGCTCGCGGGCGCGCTTGCTGATAAAGGCCGGGTCGGCTCCCTCGAGGACGCCGCCGTCTTCGATGACGGCGATGTCATCCGGCCAGCCGAAACCGTTGCTGATGGCCCATGGCACGCCCTTGCCCATCAGGCTGTCGAGATCCTTGTGGCCCAGCCTGATATCCCCCTTACGGCCGACGCCTGCGGGGATGTTGCGGGAGAACTCGTGCACCAGCGCCGGCACCGCGTCACGCACGTCGGCGACGTTCAGGTTGCTGCGCACGAGGCGGACGCCGCAAGCGATGTCATAACCGACGCCACCCGGTGAGATGATCCCTTCCTCGCAGTCGAAAGCCGCCACCCCGCCGATGGCGAAACCGTAGCCCCAATGGATGTCCGGCATCGCCAGGGAGGCCTCGACGATGCCCGGCAGGCAGGCGACGTTCATCACCTGTTCGAGAGCCTTCTCGGCGCGGGCCTTCTCGATGAAGTTCCTGTCGGCGAACACCCGCCCGGGGACGCGCATGGCGCCAGTGGCGGGTATCTCCCAGCAGTAGGGGCTGACCTCGGTGATGCCTTCCAGTGCTGTCATCGCGACCCTCCCGTCCTCACACGTCGAAGATGACCTCGGCGGACCAGTTACCGTCGACCCTGCCGATCCTCAGCATGTGGTAGGTGACCGCCTTGATGTCCGTATCCAGCCTGTGGCGGCCAGGGTCCAGGGGCTCGCCCAGCGCGATGCCCCGCACTCTGTTCGCGTCCATGCCGGTCACCCTGAAGCGGCTGAAGAGGATCGAGTTGCTGTCGTAAAGATAAAGCAGCTCGTTGAGCCATTCCACCAGCAGGGCCTCTTCATCCTCGGCCTCCACTGACACCGGGTACTCGTCCAGGGGCTTCACGCTCTCCAGGTCGGTGATGAGGCTGAACATGCCGGTAGCGGCGTTTTCAAAGACCTCTTCCCGGGACGAGCCGAACGCCCTGATGCCGATGTCCGCCGTGTGTTCGATTGTTTCAAATGCCTTCATTTGCAGGTAATCCTATTGTATTTCCTGATTCCTGAATATACCTTGACAAAACAAATAAAAACAGTTAAGATTCAAAAACTCAGTATACCTATCAGATTTATGGAGAAATTATGAATATCTCAGCCAAAAGCAAGTACGCAGTCAGGGCGCTTGTCGAGCTGGCCCAGCAGAACAACGGCCACCCGATACCCATCGCCGACATCGCCTCACGCCGGGACATTCCCCTGCAGTTCCTCGAACAGCTATTCTCTACTCTCCGCAAGGCTGGAATTCTAAACAGTCACCGTGGCGTGCGCGGCGGTTTCAGCTTCAACCGGCTGCCAGAGGACGTTACGGTGCTTGACGTGGTCGAGGTCCTGGACGGCAACATCTCCCCCGCAGCCTGTACTTCAGGCGCGTCCTGCGAGCGGATCGACGGATGCATCATGAACGAGGTCTGGGGCGAGGTGAAGAGCAGCATCGAGGAGGTACTCACCTCCCACAACATCGGAGAACTCGCATCCAGGGAGAGCCTGATGGAGAGCAAGAGCCGCGAGATGTACTACATTTGAGCGCGGGAGCGTCATGGGGGTATAAGGGATTTTTCAACGACTAACGGGAACAATAGGGCAGGAAGGAATGGAGAAAATGACACCAAGCGACGTCACAACAGCGCGGAGAGCCCAGATGAATATCGCCAGCAACCTCTCGGAGCTTATCGGCAACACACCTCTGGTGGACCTGGGCCGCATCACCAGGGGCCTGAGCGCCTCTGTCGCGGCCAAGCTGGAAAGTTTCAACCCCGGCGGGAGCGTGAAGGACCGCATCGGCTTCAGCATGATCGATGCGGCTGAACGGGAGGGCAAGATCGTCCCTGGCAAGACGGTCATCATCGAGCCCACCAGCGGCAACACCGGCATCGCCCTTGCTTTCGTCTGCGCGGTGAAGGGCTACCGCCTGATCCTGACCATGCCTGACACCATGAGCATGGAGCGCCGCTCACTGCTGCACGCCTACGGCGCGGAACTGGTGCTCACGCCAGGGCCCGAGGGGATGCGGGGCGCCGTGGCCAGGGCTGAGACCCTGGCCGCCGAGACGCCGGACTCCTTCGTGCCGCAGCAGTTCAACAACCCGGCTAACCCCGAGATCCACCGCAGGACGACCGCCGAGGAGATCTGGAAGGATACCGACGGCGGCGTGGACATCCTCGTGGCGGGCATCGGTACCGGCGGCACCATCACCGGCGTCGGCGAGGTGCTGAGGGAGCGCAAGCCGTCGGTGCAGATCGTGGCCGTGGAGCCCCAGGCGTCTCCGGTGCTTTCCGGCGGCGACCCCGGTCCCCATCGCATCCAGGGGATCGGCGCAGGTTTCGTACCGAGCATCCTCAACACTGATATCTATGACGAGGTCTTCCAGGTATCCAACGACGACGCTGAGGAGATGGCGAGGCGGCTGGCCCACGAAGAAGGTATACTCTGTGGTATCTCCTCCGGGGCGGCGGCCCATGCCGCTCTCGAGGTGGCCCGCAGGCCGTCGAGCAAAGGGAAGCTGGTGGTCGTCGTGTTGCCGGATACCGGCGAGCGGTACCTTACCACCCAGATGTTCGGCGGTGCGTAGACAGTATCGCTCAGAGGACGGGAGGAAGACATGGATGTCAAGGAAGACCACCTGCTCGATGCCCGGGGACTGAAATGCCCGATGCCATCGGTCAAGACGGCGCTGGCCCTGGAACAGCTCGAGAGCGGCGGCATCGTCAAGGTGATCATCGACGACCCGGTCAGCAGGAACGACCTGCCGCAGTGGGTCAAGGGTAACGGGCACCATGTCCTGGGGATCGAGGAGAAGGACGATTGCGTGGAAGTGTACGTGAAAAAAGGCGGGGGATGAAAGGGAACCGACAGATGAATGCAGATGGCAGCCCGGAAATGCTAGAATTGAATGAATCGGCGCCGTCCCGCGGAAGCGGCGGCGTGATAGAACTGGTGGTCCAGGGGCGTCCGTGCCTCTATGACGGGGATCCCGACCTCGGGTCCCTGCTCGAATACCGGGGCGAGAACTCGCTCTACGTCAATGTGCGCATCAACGACGAAGTCCTGGACCAGCGTGACTTCGAGAACGTTCCCGTGCGGGAAGGCGATCGCATCGACTTCCTGTATTTCATGGGAGGGGGACTTTTTGTTCAACCTGACAGAAGAAGAAATTGAACGCTATTCACGGCATATCATCCTGCCGGAGGTCGGCGGCGCGGGCCAGCAGAAGCTCAAGGAAGCCAGCGTCCTGGTGGTGGGCGCCGGCGGGCTGGGCTCCCCTGTACTGCTCTACCTGACCGCGGCCGGCATCGGCCGCATCGGCGTCATCGAGGACGACGTGGTCGACCTCACCAACCTGCAGCGCCAGGTGCTCCACACCACCTCGGACGTGGGCAAGCCCAAGGTCGAGAGCGCCAGCGAGACCATGAAGCAGATCAACCCGCACGTGCAGGTGGACGTCTACCACGAGCGCCTCAACAAGGACAACATCTTCGCGCTGCTGGACAGGTATGACATCGTCGTCGACGGCGTGGACAACTTTCCCACCAGGTACCTGATCAACGACGCCTGCGTGATGAAGAAGAAGATCCTGGTGGAGGGCGGCATACTGCGCTTCATGGGCCTGATCATGAGCATCAAGGGCGGCGAGACCGCCTGCTACCGTTGCGTCTACGAGGAGCCGCCACCGCCGGGCACCGTCCCCAGCTGCGCCGAGGCGGGCATCCTCGGGGCCGTGGCGGGCGTCCTGGGCACCCTGCAGGCCACCGAGGTGCTCAAGATAGTCACCGGCGTTGGTGAGCCGCTCTACAACCGGCTGCTGCAGTTCGATGCCGAGGAGCTGCGCTTCCACGAGGTTAACGCGCGGCGCAACCCCAGGTGCCCCGTCTGCGGCGAGAAGCCGACCATCACCGAGCTGGTGGAGTACGACCATTCCTGTGAGATCCAGGCGCCGTAACGGGGCCATGGCTCAACCCTTGCGGCTTTCTGCCGGACAGTACCAGTCCATCATCGACCATGCCCGCGCCTGCTCGCCGGAAGAGGCCTGCGGCGTCCTGGCGGGCGCCGGCGGCGAGGTGGAGCGGGTCTTCCTGATGGAGAACGCCGAGCACAGCCCCACCTTCTACATGATGGATTCCCGGGAGCAGTTCGAGGTGTTCGATGCCATCGAGCGCGACGGGCTGGAGCTCGTCGCCATCTTCCATTCCCACCCCCACTCCCCGCCGCTGCCCTCGGCCCAGGACATGGAGCTGGCCTTCTACCCCGATGCTTTGTACCTGATCGTGTCGCTCATGGGTGAAGAACCGGAGGGCCGTGCCTTCCGCATCGTCGAGCGTGAGGTGACCGAGGCTGGCCTGGAGGTGATCGGCGATGACTGAAGACGGGCGAAAGCAGGAGGAGCTGTCCGAGGCTTTCGACGAGCCCACCGGTGAAGAGCTCGCCGCCGGCAACGAGCGGGCGCGGATGATGCATGCCACTGACCTCTTGAACCGGCTGGTGGATTATATCCGCCCCCTGGAGAGCGCTGTCGTCGCTTTTTCGGGCGGCGTGGATTCCACCCTGGTGCTGCTCCTGGCTGTAAGGGCGCTTGGCGCGGGGAATGTGCTGGCGCTGACCGCGGATTCAGACACGCTGCCGGCGCGCGAGCGGCAGGAGGCCGTCGATCTGGCGCGGCAGATCGGGGTCAGCCACACCCTGGTGGCCACCGAGGAGATGAAGAACGAGGATTTCAGCGCCAATCCGCCGGAACGCTGCTTCCACTGCAAGACCGAGCTATGGCGCCACGGGCGTCAGCTTGCCGGCCAGAGGGGCCTCAAGCACCTCCTGGACGGCGTCAACGCCGACGATGAGGGCGACTTCCGTCCGGGGATCGAGGCGAGTGACGCTGCGGGGGCGCTGCACCCCCTGGCAGCCTGTGGCGTCGGCAAGGAAGGCGTGCGGCTGCTGGCCCGGGAGCTGGGCCTGCCCAACTGGGACAAGCCGTCCCAGGCATGCCTGTCATCCCGCTTCCCCTACGGGCAGCAGATAACGCCGGCGGGGCTCAGGAGGGTCGACCAGGCGGAGGAGCTACTGCGCGGCATGGGATTCAGGGCGCTCAGGGTGCGCGACCACGGCGCCATAGCCCGCATCGAGGTGCCCCTGGATGAGATCGCCCTGCTGTCGGGCGGGGAGCGGCGGGCCGAGGTCGTCGACGGGCTCAGGGAGCTCGGCTATACCTATGTGACCATCGACCTGGAAGGCTTCCGCAGCGGCAGCATGAACGAGGCGCTGTAATATTCTGGCAATATTACTCCTATGCCAGACTCAGTGGTCGGCGCTGAGCACCAACCCGCGAACTCTTTCTTGTATTACGGCTCCAGGCTGAAAGGCGGGTAATCGTCGGTGATGAGCAGCATCGCGTAAGCCTGCACCCTTATCCCCCACCGCATGACCCCCAGAACGAAATCGAACATCCCACGCGGATACCTGCCGGTGATGAGAATGGCGAACCAGGCGATCAGGGTGACGAACATGACAGCTACTCCCAGGAAATACAGGATGAAGATATGGGGGACCGCCAGCAGCCACTTCACCAGCGGCATGCCCCGACCCAGCTTCTGCGCGTCGGGGTATTCCAGTTCGAGGTGGACCGACTGCTGTTCGTCGGAAGACGGGTATTCATGGGTCAAGAGCAGCATGTAGCTGTAAATCCTCAGGCCGAAGCGCGTCAGCGCCAGGTTCCAGTCGAACCACCAGCGAGGATATTTCTTGCGGAAGAGGATCATGAGCAGCAGGGCGAAGAAGAGGTAGCCGGCGGCGTAGGACGCGAGGCTCCAGATGATGGCGATGGGGATGACCACGATCAGGCGGAAGAAGGTGGTCAGCCGGTTGGCGGCTTCGGGATAATCGATGTGCAGGCTGGCTGGGTAGCCCCGGACGGATGCTTCAGTGGCCATGATGTCCTCCAGTGTCGGTTGTCCTGCAAATAATGCTTCGCTAGCGGCGGCGCGTCTCCTTCCGGTGGCAGCGCCCTCCGAAAGCCAGATGCTCTAATCAACTATCCGGTAGCGGCGAACCGTAAACAGGAGAATGGCGCAGGGAAGTCCGTCAGTGTTGTGGCGCCAGGGGTTGCTGTCTGACCGCCATCGTCAGACTGACGCCCAGGAGGGTGTTGCCGAAGGAGTCTTCTTCAGTGGTGGAGAGGGCCGGCTGATGGACTGGTTTCCCGACACGGGACCCTTGCGGGCAGATAGCTACTCCACGAACGAATCGAGGAACTCGATCTCGACGCCGATCTCCTTGAGGTATCCGTAGGCGCGCTGCAGCGCCTCCTCCTCCCCGCTAAGCTCCATGATGATCTGCCCGAAGGTCTCGTCGACGCTGGCACGCCGGATGTTGGGGATGACGTCGTATTCCTTCACCAGTTGATAGATGATCGGCTTCTTGATCAGCTTTTCCGGGAAAACAAGCTCAAGCCGCTGGGTCTTCATCCCGAGTACCTCCTTCAGGCCGGGTATCTGCCGGCTGTAGATGATTCTGTTATATTATCAGCAAGTGACGCAGCCATACTATCCGAAGCGGGCGCGGGATGGAACCGTCCGCCGAAGAAAGGTGAGAATGGGCCTGTTGAAGAAAACCGGCGCCGCGCTGGCGGCAGGGGGCGCCGCCCTGCTGGCGCTCAGAGAGCGGGAGCACCTGGGCGAGACCGCCCGGGCGATCCGGCGTGACATAGCGGCGATCCAGGAGCGGGACCCGGCGGCGGCCAACATCGTCGAGGCGCTGACCTGCTATTCCGGCCTGCACGCGGTGATGATGCACCGGGTGGCGCACATGCTCTACGAGCAGAACCTGCCGGTGGTCCCCCGCATCCTTTCCCAGGTGAACCGGTTCGTCACCGGCATCGAGATCCACCCCGCCGCCAGGATCGGCGAGGGGTTCTTCATCGACCACGGCGCCGGCGTCGTCATCGGCGAGACCACCGAGGTGGGCAATAACGTCACCATCTACCAGGGCGTGACCCTGGGCGGCACCGGCAAGGAGACCGGCAAGCGCCACCCCACGCTCAAGGACAACGTCACCATCGGCGCCGGGGCCAAGGTGCTGGGCTCGGTGACCGTGGGCGAGAACGCCAAGATCGGCGCCGGCAGCATCGTCATCCACGACGTGCCGGCTGACTCGACGGTGGTGGGCAACCCGGGACGTCCCGTGCGCGAGCAGGGGCGCAAGGTGGGCGCCGCCGACGTGGACTGGACACACCTCCCCGACCCGGTGGCCGACGCCATGCGGTCGCTGGTGAGCCGGCTGGTGGAGCTGGAGAACGAGATGAAGGAAGCCTTCCCCGAGATGAAGGAGCGCATCGAGCAGGGGCAGGAAGAAGGAGAACGGGAGCTGGACAAGGTATTCGACTACTATCAGGGGCTGGAAGAATAGTCCGCCCTGACCGATAAGTTACGCACCGGGCCCGCCTCTGGTATCATCCTGGTGGCGCCTGGCAAGGCGAAAACTGACTAATGGAGTGTGACGAGATTGGCTAAAGTAAGAAGGCTGGTGCTGGACGTGCTCAAGCCCCACCAGCCGACCATCCTGGATCTGGCAGTGAAGCTTGGGGACCTCGAAGGGGTAGACGGCACTGACCTGGTGCTCAATGAGATCGACAACAAGGTAGAGAACATCAAGATCACCCTTGAGGGACCGGAGATAAATTTCGATGAAGTCGCGGCCGTGATACAGGAGAGCGGCGGCAGCATCCACAGCATCGACAAGGTTTCGACGGGCAGTTCCCTGGTGGAGGAGGCCAACACGCCCCAGGACATCAGCGCCCGCTGGATGAGGTGAGTGGGGTGACCGAGGGGTCTCCCCGGACGCCTTGAAACTGCCCAGCATACGCACCCTGCGCAAGTACCACCGCATCACCGAGGTCGGTGAGATAATCCGCCGTTATTTCGCGCTGAATGCGTTCGACGGCGTCATCACCATCCTCGGCGTCCTGGTGGGCAGCTATTTCGGCAACCTCCGCAGCGCCGCCTCCTTCATCACGCTGGGCCTGGCGACGTCGTTCGCCATGGGCGTCTCCGGCTTCTACGGCGCCTACATGGCCGAGCGGGCCGAGCGCCGGCGCGAGCTGGCGGAACTGGAGGAGTCGACGCTGGCCAGCCTGAAAGGGACCGAACTCAGCCACGCGGCGATCTACGCGGCGATAGCCGTCTCCCTGGTGAACGGCCTCTCCCCCGCCGGCGCGGCCCTCATCGCTGTCTTCCCCTTCTTCTTCACAAGTATCTATTCGGTCGAGACGGCCTATCTTGCCTCCTTCGCAGTCGCTTTCGTCGAGCTGTTCGCAATAGGCACCTACCTGGGGACGGTCTCAAAGGAGCGGTTCATCCTGTCCGGGATAAAGATGGTCGTGGTGGGGCTGCTGTGCGTCGCCATCGGATACCTGCTGGGCGCAGCGGTGTGAAGCTGACGCAATCGGCCCGGTTCTGGACAGCAGTGATAACTTCATGATGGCTGACGAAAGGCAACGGTAAGCAGCCGGGGGTGTTGCCGGGAGCGACTCAGCCCGCGGCACGTTGAATGGTCGCGAAAACAGGGATCCTTCGTCGCTTTGCTCCTCAGGATGACAGGGTGGCTCCACTCCTCAGGATGACAGGGTGGCTCCACTCCTCAGGATGACAGGAGACTATCGCACCAGGCCGAACCCCTGTTTTTTCGCGGAGCCTGCCGGAGGAAGAAGCACCCGGTCCGGCATCCCTTGGAGCCAGTCATCCGCCAACCTTGCTATGATTGGGTCATGGCGAAAACAGGCGACACGAAGGCCGCTGTCGAGCGTCTGCTCGAAGGCCTCAACGAACCCCAGCGGCGCGCCGTGGAGCACCCCGGCGGGCCGCTGCTGGTG
>QZKG01000002.1:0-42500 GCA_003599855.1 Gaiellales bacterium
GGTTCTTCATGGCGTATCCTTTCTCTGGTTTTTCATCAATTCCAGTTAGGATACGCCACCTTTCATCCTTTGGTCATACACAACTTTCGAGCATAGCTCGAGACCCGCTGGGGTAACCGTTACATCACCATCGTCGGTTTTTATCATGAGGAGACCGGCCTGGTGCAGCATGTCTGGCCGGAGCTGACTGGCGACACATTGGCTGCGTCGCTGCCTGAAGCCCGGCGTATCTACACATACAACGGCAACTGCTTCGACCTGAAAGTCGTCAGGCAGCACCTGGGCGTCGACCTGCTGGACCACTACAAGAGCCGCGACCTCATGTATGATTGCCGCCAGAGGGGCCTGACCGGAGGACTGAAGGCGGTGGAGCGGCTGCTTGGCATCGAGCGGTCCCAGCCACCCCTGAGCAATGCCGAGATCCAGCAATGCTGGACACGCTGGAAGCACCGGCAGGATGAAGGCTCGCTCCGGCGGCTGCTCAAGTACAACGAGGAGGACGTGATGAACCTGGTGCTCCTGCGGGAAAGGCTGGGCGTCTAGGGCCGCGCCGCTGGCAACCGTGCCGCGGCGCGTGTTATCTTATTGTCTCCGGCCATGGCGCCCCGGCGCCGGGCCATGATCACAGTAATCACAGCCAAAGGATACCGGAGGTAGTTGATGGACTGGGGAATGAAAAACAGGCTCTCCCGCATTATCAGGCCCGCGTCGGGCAAGACGGTGATGCTGGCCGTGGATCACGGTTACTTCATGGGCCCCACCAGCGGGCTGGAGAAGCTGGACGAGATGGTCAACCCGCTGCTCCCTTACGCCGACACGCTGATGCTCACCAGGGGCGCCCTGCGCTACTACATCAGCCCGGAAGTCGACGTGCCGATCACCCTAAGGGTTTCGGGCGGCACCAGCATCCTCAACGAAGAGGAGCTGCTCCATGAGGGGGTCACCTGCTCCGTCGAGGACGCCGTCAGGCTCAACGTATCCTGCGTCGCGTTCTCGATCCTCGTGGGGGCGCCTTACGAACGCGATACCATCCTTGCCTTCGCCGAGGTCATCGACGAGGCCCGCGCTTACGGCATCCCCACTCTCTGCGTCACCGCCGTCGGCCGCGACATGGTGCGCGATGCCCGCTACATGCGGCTCGCATCGCGCCTGGGC
This sequence comes from Gaiellales bacterium, assembly GCA_003599855.1. Taxonomy (GTDB): domain Bacteria; phylum Actinomycetota; class Thermoleophilia; order BMS3ABIN01; family BMS3ABIN01; genus SURF-19. The sequence goes on from QZKG01000002.1 coordinate 1,156, forward strand.
GCCGAGCTGGGGGCTGACATCATCAAGACATATTACGTCGAAGACGGCTTCGAGACCGTCACCGAGAGCTGCCCGGTGCCGGTCGTCATCGCCGGGGGCAAGAAGATCCCCGAAAAGGAAGCCCTGCAGATGGCACACAACGCCATCGCCGCCGGCGCCGTCGGCGTCGACATGGGCCGCAACATCTTCCAGTCAGAAAGCCCTGTGGCCATGATCCAGGCGGTGCGCAGCGTCGTGCACGAGGGTGCTTCAGTAGACGAGGCGTTCGACCTTTACCAGAGCCTCAAGGGCGAAGTCAAGACGACGACCTGAAGCCAGGCCGCCAGAGCATGCGCGTAGCGGTTTATCACAGCAATACCGACCTTCGCATCGAGGAGATGGAAGTTCCCGCCATCGGCCCGGGCGAGATCCTTGTGCGCATCGAGGCGAGCGGCATCTGCGGCAGCGATGTCATGGAGTGGTACCGCGCCCACAAGGTGCCGCTGGTCCTCGGCCATGAGATCGCCGGCGAGGTAGTGGAAGTGGGGAATGGAGTCGACGGTTTCAGCAAGGGAGACAGGGTCGCCGTCACCCACCACGTCCCCTGCATGACCTGCCATTACTGCTCCAGCGGCCACCACACGGTCTGCGAGACTTTGCGCACGACCAACTTCGACCCGGGCGGGTTCGCCGAGTTCGTGCGCGTCCCCGCGGTCAACGTCGAGCGCGGCACCTTCCTGCTCCCCGACTCGGTGTCTTATGAGGAGGGCTCTTTCATCGAGCCGCTGGCCTGCGTGCTCAGGGGTCAGAGGCAGGCCCGCTTCTTCCCGGGCTGCTCCGTCCTCGTTATCGGCAGCGGCATCTCTGGCCTTCTTCATGTGATGGCGGCCCGCGCCCTGGGGGCAGGCCGTATCATCGCCACCGACGTCATCGAATCCAGGCTGGAGCTGGCCCGGCGGCTGGGGGCGGAGGGCGTCATCTCCGCGACGGACGATGTGCCGCAACGGTTCCGGGAGATGAACGAAGGCCGTGGCGCCGACCTGGTCATCCTCTGCGCCGGGGCCATCCAGGCAGTCGAGCAGGCGCTGGCCGCTGTATCGCGGATGGGCACGGTCCTGTTTTTCGCCACGACCAGGCCGGAAGTTAAGGTGCCGCTGGCCGTCAACGAGTTCTTCTGGCGCAACGAGGCGACCCTGACCAGCAGTTACGCCGGCAGCCCGGCAGACTGCCGCCTGGCGCTGGAGCTCATCCGCGCCGGCCGCCTCCCGGTCGGCGAGACCATCACCCACAGGCTCCCCCTGGAGGAGATCGCCCGTGGTTTCGACCTCGTAGTGAACCCCAGGGACTCCATCAAGGTCATCATCGAACCCCAGGCCCGCCAGTAGCGGGTCACCCCTGACATACCCGTCGTCATCCCGCGCTGCGGGATTTTTTTTGCCCTTATTACCCGGCAATAGCTCATATAAGGCAATACCGGGCCGAATCAATTATTGAGGGATCGGGAGGCCGTCCTCTATTGGACGATCACCTCGTCACGGGGAGGCGCCCGGATCCCAGGTAACCGGATATGGTCACGGGAAGAAATAACAATCGAACTCCGGGCGGTCGTTTCCGCGGGCTTGCCGCAATCTCGGCGGCATTTATCACAGGAACGCTGTTCCTGGTATTTTTCATCACCCTGATAACCGCCGCCCCCGCGGGTGAATTCGTCTTTCCCGGCGGTGATGATGCGGGCGCGGGCGCAGCGCTGGCGTCCGATGGTCGAAGCGGCAGCGATCTTGCCGGCGACGGCAAGCAGCCGGCGCCCGGAGGCAAAGATGAACTGCCGGCTTTCTCGTCGCCCTCGCCAGGGTCAGCGGTCGCCTCCACGGTCTCCCTGGCAGACGGGCAATCCGCGGTAGTGCGCTTCGACGCCGATACCGGCGTCCCCGCGTTCCTGACCGGCGATATCGAGATTGCCGGGGGCGGCACGCCGGAAGACAAGGCCTTTGCTTTCCTTGATGCCAACACCGCCCTTTACGGCGGCATCGACCCCAAGGCCGAGCTGGTGGCAGCATCGGCAGAGACCGACCCCCTCGGGATGACACATGTGCGGCTGGACCAGATCCACCAGGGCGTACCCGTGTACGGCGCTGATCTGGCCGTCCACTTCACGGCCGCGGGCGCGATCGCTGCGGCAAACGGCAGGTTCGTTCCCGGTATAGATGTCTCCGTTGACCCGGTGGTGGACGAGAACACGGCGGCCACAGCCGCGTTGGAGGCATTCGGCCTGGAAGAGGACGCTGCCGCCGTCGAATCGGTGGAGCTGGTGATCCTGGCGCCTGCCGGCGCAGATGAAGAGCTCGCCTGGAAGGTGGTGCTGGCAGCGGCTGACCCGCCGCTGAGGCAGGTCGTCTTCGTTGCTGCGGCTGACGGCCGCATCCTCGGCAGCTATGACGACATGCAGGACCTCAAGGACCGCAAGACCTACACGGCCAACAACGGCACGAGCCTTCCCGGCACGCTGCTTATCAGTGAGGGCGGCTCCTCCGGCGACGCCGTGGCCCAGGCAGCACATAACAACATCGGCGCGACCTACGACTATTACTTCAACAGCTTCGGCCGCGACAGCTATAACAATGCCGGCGCTGTCCTGAAGAGCACTGTCCATTACGGCAGCAATTACAACAACGCGTTCTGGAACGGTTCGCAGATGACCTACGGCGACGGTGACGGCTATGTCTTCGCCCCGCTGGGTAACTCCCTCGATGTGGTGGCCCATGAGCTCACGCACGGTGTCATCCAGCATTCAGCAGGGCTCATCTATTCCTACCAGTCAGGGGCTCTGAATGAATCATATGCCGATGTCTTCGGCGTCATGGTCGACCGCGACGACTGGCTGCTTGGCGAGACCGTTTATACGCCTCAGACCCCCGGTGACGCCCTCAGGAGTCTGTCCAACCCGGCTCTCTACGGGCAGCCGGCGCACATGGACAACTATGTCAACACCAGCAGTGACAATGGCGGGGTTCATACCAACAGTGGCATCCCCAACAAGGCCGCTTACAACGTCGCGACCGCCATCGGCAAGGACAAGATGGAGCAGGTATGGTACCGGGCCCTGACGCTTTACCTCACTTCGGGCTCGCAGTTCACGGACGCCCGCGACGCTTCGGTACAGGCCGCCACCGATCTCTACGGCGCCGGCAGCGCCGAGGTGACCGCGGTCGTGAATGGCTTCAGCGCAGTGGGGATCGGCGGCAGCCAGCTTTCTGAGACCACCGCGCGGATCGAGATCGACCATACCTACCGTGGGGACCTGGTGGTTACCCTGGGGGTCGGCGACCCGGCGGCGCCGGCATGGTCCACGGTGGTCTCCAACCGTTCCGGCGGCTCAGCCGACAACATCTACCAGACCGTTGACCTCTCTGCTGCCATTGCCTATTTGCCGCCTGACTGGCAAAACCGCTGGTTCCTCAAGGTCTATGACGCCGCCGGTTACGACACCGGCACCATCAGGAAGTTCACCGTCACCGATCACGGCACGGTCTACACCGCCACCGACGTGCCAATGGCGGTCAACGACTATCAGACAGTCATGTCGTACGTGCCGACGAGCGACGCGACCCCGCCGGTCGTCGAGTCGTTCAGCCCGCAGCCAGGCGCCACTGGAGTATATGCCAGCGCCGGCGTAGTGGTGGGATTCTCCGAGAGCGTGACTCCCGCCACTGTCAACGACAGCAGCTTCACATTGACAGGCCCCGGCGGCGCGGCAGTGCCGGCCACGGTCGCCTACGACGCCGCCGCCCGGAAGGCTACCCTGAAGCCTGCGGCAGACCTGGCTTACCTGACGGTCTACGAGGCCAGGCTGACCACGGCCATCACCGATGCCGCCGGCAATCCGCTGCAGCAGCCTTACAGCTGGAGTTTCACGACCGCCCCGGAGCCGAAGCTCTATTACTTCCCCTGGTATGACATGAACAGCCGGAGCATGAGCGACTGGGTGGTCATGGGCAATCCGGACTCACATGGCTACGATGCCGGCTTCGAGGTCCACCTGAACAGCTTCAAGGCGAGCAGCGACCCGATCATGGTCCAGCCGGGCGATACCGAGGCGGCGACTTACCCGGGGCGGATCGGCGGCCCTGTGACCGTCGCCGCGCTGGAAGGCGAGTCGCAGATCGTCAGCAAGAGGACTCTTTACGGCGGCTCGCTCGAGGAGATAGTGGGCATCGAGGCGGACAGCCTCGACAGCCATTATTATTTCACCTGGTATGACGCTGCCAGTGCTGGCGCCCGGGACTGGGTGCTGGTCTCCAACCCCGGTCAGACAGCCGTGGAGGTAGAAGTCCGCGTCGCCGGGCAACTGATGGGCGGCTCCCCCTACCGGGTCGAACCGGGCGCGACCATCACCCCCGAGTTCAAGTCGGTTATCGGCGGCCCGGTCGAGGTGATCGCCTATGAAGCCGGTAATCCCTCCCAGCCGCGTGATGTCATCGTCTCCCAGCGGGTCACCTGGAAGGGGGACTTCACCGAAGTCATGGGGATACCGGCCACCGGGCTCTCGTCGGAGTACCTGTTCACCTGGTACGACATGAGAAGCGCCGGCGCCAGGAGCTGGGTGCTGGCGGCGAATCCGCACGCCGACCGTGACCTGGTGGTGGAGATCTGGATAGCCGGACAGCGCATGAACGACCCGCGCACCGGTGATCCTTATCTCACCGTGCCTGCCGGCGGCAGTGTGACTCCCGCCTTCCCGGGGGTGATGAACGGACCTGTGGTGGTGAAAGGCTTCGATGCAGCGACCTATGATCCCGGCAATCCGTCGTCGCCGGCGTTGAGCTTCTACTCGACCCAGCGCAGCCTTTTCGGCAATACCTTCGAGGAAGTCCTGGGGTTCGGCACCGACAGGCTGTCGGCTAATTACTTCTACTCCTGGTACGACCAGCAGTCCTCAGGCAGTCGCAACTGGGTACTGGTGGCCAACACTGGCCCTGAACCGGTCGTGGCCGAGGTCTGGATAGCGGGAACCCGCATGTCCACTCACACTATCGGCCCCGGGACCACCCAGACTCCTGCCTACCCAGGGGTCATGAACGGCCCGGTGGAGGTCAGGGGCTATCTGGCAGCCACATACAACCCTGCTGCCCCCGGCGCGCCCAACGCTGACGTGTTCTCCAGCCAGAGGGTCATGTGGCGAGGCAACTTCAACGAAGTCACGGGCACCGTCCTGGACTGAGCGCCGCAGTATGCCCACGGGGATACCGCTGGGACTATCTCATTCTTCACCGTGTACGGGGATGACCAGGACCGGGACATCCCCCTTGTGGATGATGTTGGTGGCGACGCTGCCCATGAGCGCCGCCGCCGCCGCGCCGCGGCCATGGGAGCCGACTACTATCACATCAGCTCCGAGGTCCGAGGCCGCGCTGACGATCTCCTCCGCCGGATTGCCGACCCTGACCACCGTGGAGGCCTCGACGCCCTGCTGCGACGCCTGCTCGGCTATCCGTCCGGCGAACTCCATTTCCGGTTTCTTGCGCTTCAGCTCCAGCGCCCCGGTGTCGACGTTGGGGCTGTCCACGATCTCCTCATAGAAATCAGGGTCTATCTCGCCGGCGTTACGGGGCTTGTCTTCGTTCACTACACTTATGACATGGAGCGACCCACCGGTGTTGCGGGCCAGGTCGATGGCGTAAGCGGCAGCTTTCTCCGCCCGTGCCGACCCGTCCGTGGTGACCAGTACGTTCTTGAACATCTGGGCTCCTTTCCGGTTGTGAAAAAATCACTAAAGTTATTTATGCTTTCCCGAAACTTAAATCCGCCAAACAGGCTGACAAGGCTAAACCGGACGGTTAAAAGTATCGAAGACAGTATTAGCACGCACGCTCAACCCACGCCTGGACGTGCATGTTACATCGCGAGAGGGGAGTAGTTATGTCCAAGAAAGGCGTGGCCATCGTAATCGGCCGGGCGGTAGTAGATGACAGCTACCGGCAGTTCCTTAAAGATCACCCCAACGAAGCGCTCCAGGGATACGAGCTTTCCCATGAGGAGCGTTCCGCCATCGGGGGCATCGATCACAAGAGCCTCGAGAAGTTCTCACAGGACATCGGCAAGCGCCTGCGGTCGTGGTACGTGGTCTGGGCCAGGAGTTCCTAGCCAGCAGCCCTGCCGTTGACGCAGTAATACATACCGGCCAGTCCGTGTTCCTGCTGCACGGCGCACTCGCCGCAGATGCATCCAATCTGCTCGATCTCAAGTTTTGATTTGCCGTGGGCGCAGAAAAGTCCGGGCATGTCCGCGTGGGCCATCTCCCTCCATTTACCCGGAAAGCTCGGGCACTTGCCGCAGATGCAGTTGCGGATGTTATGCAGGTTGACGTGGACTTCTTTCATCTGGCCTCCTGGTCGTGTTTGCCGCCGGAAGCGGTGCTCCGGTAGCCGCGATCGCCTGTTGGGTGCTAGATTCCACGCGCGATAGTCCTTGAAACCTGCCGTCCCGGGACGCAGGGAGGATCGGTCAGGCTGAGAAGCATGAACTGAAAGGTGCGAATCCGTCGCGCCGGCAGGACCTGTCATCCTGCGGGGCGGATCGAAGCAGGATCTCGCCTGCGCTCCCGTGCTTGCGATGCCACCTGCCGCTGGTTAAAATGAGATCGCTACCAGCCAGACGCAATCCTTGCGAATGGGGCGATTAGCTCAGTTGGGAGAGCACCAGCTCGACAAGCTGGGGGTCACTGGTTCAAGCCCAGTATCGCCCACCATCACTCTTTTCGGCATGCTCCATACCCGGTTCAGACACCCTGGTCCTCCAGCATTATGTCCAGAGTCAGCCAGGTGAGCATTGTTTGTTCGTGTTTCGCAGACCCTGTGGGTCGTTATTGCTGCTTCACGGTTGCGCCTGCAATCCGCACTCCGCACCATTATGTTAAACTGGCGTCGTATACTGACGGACATCGGATCCAAGCCATGCCCAGTGTGAGACTCCCTGACAGTAGCACCATAGAAGTGCCCGAAGGCGCCACCGCCATGGACGCCGCCGCGAAGATCGGCAGCGGCCTGGCGAAGGCGGCCGTAGCGGCGCGCCTCAACGGCGAGCTGGTCGACCTGGCAAGCCCGGTGGCTGACGGTGATGCCCTGGAGATCATCACCGGCTCTTCAGAGGAAGGCCTGGAGGTCCTCAGGCACAGCGCCTCCCACGTGCTGGCGGACGCCGTCATGGAGCTCTATCCGGGCACGCAGCTGGGCATCGGCCCGGCCATCGCCGACGGTTTCTATTATGACTTCCTGTTGCCGGGATCGATCTCTGATTCTGACCTGGAACGAATAGAAGAAAAGATGCGCGAGATAGTCAAGGCGAAGGCGCCTTTCCAGCGCACCGAGCTCTCCCGCGAAGAGGCCCGCGAGCGCTTCGCCGGGCAGCGCTTCAAGCTGGAGCTCCTCGGGGAGCTGCCGGAGGGCGAGGTGGCGAGCGCTTACACCGACCGTTCCTTCATCGATCTCTGCCGCGGGCCGCATCTGCCGGACACCGGTGGGGTCAAGGCTTTCAGGCTCCTGTCGGTAGCCGGCGCCTACTGGCGCGGCGACGAGCAGAACCCGATGCTTACCCGCATCTACGGCACCGCATTCCCGTCAAAGAAGGAGCTGGAGACTCACCTGGAGCGGCTCAAGGAAGCCGAGCGCCGCGACCACCGGGCGCTGGGCCGGCAGCTGGACCTCTTCCATATCGACGACGAGGTGGGTGCGGGGCTGCCGCTCTGGCACCCCAAGGGCGCCCTGTTGCGCAAGGTGATCGAGGATTTTTGGCGCGACGCCCACCTGGCCAACGGTTACGAGATGGTGATGATACCCCATATCGCCAGCGTCGACCTCTGGAAGACGTCGGGCCACTGGGATTTCTACCAGGAGAACATGTACTCGCCCATGGACATCGAGGGCCAGGAGTACATCGTCAAGCCGATGAACTGCCCGGGGCATATCAAGATCTTCAAATCCCGCACCCGCTCCTACCGGGAGCTGCCGGTCCGCTGGGCTGAGCTGGGGACCGTTTATCGCTTCGAGCGCAGCGGCGTGCTGCACGGTCTCCTCAGGGTGCGCGGCTTCACCCAGGACGACGCCCACATCTTCTGCCGCCCGGACCAGCTACAGGATGAGATCAAGGGGGTCATCAGGTTCGTCCTCTTCATGCTGAAGACATTCGGCTTCGACGATTACGAGGTCTACCTGTCGACGCGGCCGGAGAAGTCGGTGGGCGACGACGCCCACTGGGAGCAGGCCACCGAGGCGCTCAGGCTGGCGATGGAGGCCGAGGGGCTCGCCTACGAGCTCGACCCCGGCGAGGGCGTCTTCTACGGCCCCAAGATCGACATCAAGATACGCGACGCCCTGGGGCGCGCCTGGCAGTGCACCACCATCCAGGTGGACTTCAACCTGCCGGAGCGCTTCGACATGGCTTACGTCGGCGAGGACAACGCTGAGCACCGGCCGATCATGATCCACCGGGCCCTGCTGGGCTCGCTGGAGCGTTTCATCGGCTGCCTGGTGGAGCATTATGCCGGCGCCTTCCCCCTGTGGCTGGCCCCGGTGCAGGCGGTGATCCTGCCCATCGCCGACCGCCACCTCGACTATGCCGGGCAGCTGGCGGAGCGCCTGACCGCTGAAGGCCTCAGGGTCGAGATCGATTACCGCAAGGAATCCATTGGCAGGAAGGTCCGGGACGCGGAAATGGACAAGGTCCCGTACATGCTGCTGGTGGGGGACAAGGAGGAGGACGCCGGCTCGGTCTCGGTGCGCTCCTATGCCGAGGGCGACCTCGGGCCCCGGCCGGTGGAGGAGCTGGCAAGCGACATGGCCCGGCAGGTGGAAGAAAAGAGATAGGGATGAACCGCATCAGGCTGGCCCTGGCCCAGATCAACCCGACCGTCGGCGACTTCGACGGGAACGTCGCCCTGATCGTCGACGGCATCGGGCGGGCGAAGGCCGGGGGAGCGGACATCGTCGCCTTCCCTGAGCTGGCCCTGACCGGCTACCCGCCGGAGGACCTCACCTTCAATCCCGACTTCCTCGACGCTAACAGGGAGGCCCTGCAACGGCTGCTGCCCTACGCCCAGGGCATAGTCGCGGTAGTGGGTTTCATCGACGGCGACGGCGGCATCTTCAACGCGGCGGCCATCGCCGCCGGCGGGCGCCTGGCGGGTATCTGCCACAAGATGCAGCTCCCCAATTACGGCGTCTTCGACGAGTTCCGCTACTTCGTGCCGGGCTCGGCGCCGGCCGTCTTCGACTGCGGCGGGCGCCTGGTGGGCGTCAACGTCTGTGAGGACATCTGGTACCCGGACGAGCCCATCGGCTCACAGGTGGCAGCGGGCGCGGAGCTGATCCTCAACATCTCGGCATCCCCTTACCGGGTGCGGCGCACCCGCGCCCGCGAGGAGATGCTGGAGACGAGGGCGCGGGACTACCTGACGCCGGTGGCGCTGGTGAACATGGTGGGCGGCCAGGATGAGCTGGTCTTCGACGGCAACAGCCTCGTCTTCGACGCCCACGGCAAGCTGCTGGCCCGCGGTGAGAGCTTCGCCGAGGACCTGGTGGTGGTGGACATCGATTTCGAGGAAGTGGCCAATGCCCGCCACCGTGACGGCATCGGCCGGCTGGAAGGGCTACAGGAGCGCCATCCCGGGCCGGTGAGCATCTTCTCCCTGGGGGACGATGCCCTCGGCGGCCAGGCGGACGGCCACGCCGCCCCGCATCTGCCCGAGCCCCTCAGCGGACCAGCCGAGGTCTACAGCGCCCTGACCACGGGCGTGCGCGATTACGTCCGCAAGAACCGCTTCGAGAAGGCGCTCATCGCCCTGTCCGGTGGCGTCGACTCCTCGCTGGTAGCCTGCGTGGCCGTCGACGCACTCGGAGCCGGCAACGTCGTCGGCGTCTCCATGCCCTCGCGCTACACCTCCGAAGGCACCCGCAGCGACGCCGCCGAGCTGGCGCGGCGGCTCGGGATCGATTTGCACACCATCTCCATCGAGCCGCTTTTCGAGGTTTACCTGGAGACGCTGGCGCCGGAGTTCGCGGGCCGGGAGCCCGACTCCACCGAGGAGAACATCCAGGCGCGCATCCGCGGCAACCTCATCATGGCCTTTTCCAACAAGTTCGGCTGGCTGGTGCTCACCACCGGCAACAAGAGCGAGGCCAGCGTCGGCTACGCGACACTCTACGGCGACATGGCGGGCGGTTTCGCCGTCATCAAGGATGTCCCCAAGACGATGGTTTACGAGCTCTGCCGTTATCGCAACGCGGCTGCCGTGGCGGCGGGGGAGAAGGAGGGACCGGTGCCGCAGTCGGTCATGGCCCGCCCGCCAAGCGCGGAGCTGGCGCCGGACCAGAAGGACCAGGACACCCTGCCGCCCTACGAGGTCCTCGACCGCATCATCGAGGAGTACGTCGAGCGCGACCGCAGCCTCGAGGAGATGATCGCCGGCGGCCTCGACGGGGAGACCGTCAGGCGCATCACCCGCATGATCGACCGCAACGAGTACAAGCGCCGCCAGGCGCCCCCCGGCATCAAGATCACGTCCCGCGCCTTCGGCAAGGACCGCCGCTTTCCCATCACTAACCGGTTCGGCTATTAACAGGACCCGCCGGGCGGCCATTTGCCACCAAATTCCTTTTTCCGCTATACTTCATTGCGTGAATAAAGAAGGAGCACCCGCTTCTCACCTGCCGACACCGCGCGAACGTGTTGACGCTTGACGCTGGCATGAGTCCGGCAGGTCGATCCATATGGCTTGACGAAGCTGATTGATGACGGGTGCTTTCGGGTACCCTTTTTTTTGTTCCGGAGACGTGCTCCGGAAGCCGAAGCCGGAAGGGAGGTGTTAGCCAGTCGCACATTATAAGCCCCGGGTCAGGGACCTGACCCGGATAAACGAAGCTATCAGGGCTGAGAACGTGAGGCTCGTGGGGCCCGAGGGAGAACAGATCGGGATCAAGAGCCGCAAGGAGGCATTGGAGTACGCCATCGGGAAGAACCTCGACCTGGTGGAGGTAGCTCCCAACGCCGACCCGCCGGTCTGCCGGGTGCTCGATTACGGCAAGTACAAGTACGAGCAGGAGCAGAAGGCCAAGCAGGCCAGGAAGCACCAGTCGACGATCGTGGTCAAGGAGATCAAGTTCCGGCCCAAGATCGGAGAGCATGACTACAACACCAAGAAGGGCCACGTCGAGCGCTTCCTGCGCAAGAAGGACAAGGTCAAGGTGACGATCATGTTCCGCGGCCGCGAGGTGGTCCATCCGAAGAAGGGTGAGGAGCTCCTGAGGCGGCTTGCCGATGACGTCGCCGAGCTGGGCGTCATCGAGTCGGAGCCGAACCTGGATGGTCGCAACATGGTGATGGTGCTCAGCCCGACCAAATAGCGAAGTGCCACAGCACCGAAAGGAAGATCATGCCTAAGATGAAGACTCATCGTGGCGCCGCCAAGCGCTTCCGCTTCACCAAGAGCGGCAAGCTCAAGAGGCGCAGCGCCTTCAAGAGCCATATACTGGAAAAGAAAAGCCCCAAGCGGAAGCGCAGCTTTCGCAAGGATAAGGACGTCAGCCCGGCCGACAGCAGGGGAGCGGCACGGATGCTGGGCAAGTAGCCTGTCAAGGAGTGATCAACGATGCCGCGTGTAAAAAGAAGCGTCCATGCCCGCAAGAAACGGCGCAAGGTACTGGACCAGGCCAAGGGTTACCGGGGGACCAAGAAATCGAGTTACAAGAGGGCCAAGGAGCAGGTGAACCGCTCCCTGAACTACGCCTACCGCGACCGGCGTGTCCGCAAGCGTGATTTCCGCCGCCTGTGGATCACCCGCATCAACGCGGGGGCGCGCAGCAACGGCCTGTCCTACAACCAGTTCATGCACGGTCTCAAGCAGGCCGACATCAACCTGAACCGCAAGGCGCTCGCCGACCTCGCGGTATCCGACCCGGAGATGTTCTCGGCCCTGGCGGACCAGGCCAAGGCCGCCCTCTCCGCCTGAGGGAAAGGTGGAATCCAGGAGGATCACCAGCACAGCGAACGCCACAGTCAGGGAAGCGGCGCGGCTCAGGCTCAAGAAGCACCGCCAGTCAGGCCGCCGCTTCCTGGTTGAAGGAGAAGACCTGCTGGAGGCCGCCCTCGCTGGCGGTTTCATACCCCGGCAGGTCTTTGTGCTTGAAGGCGCCGCCGGCAGCATGGACCGGCTGCGGCGGGCGCTCAGGCGCGAGGGTCCCGCCGGCGCGGCGGTCCACGTTTTCGAGTGCGCCCCGCCGGTGATGGACAAGCTGTCGGGGCTGGGCGGCGGCTCCCGGGTGGTGGCGGTCTTCGACTTCATCGAACGCAGGCTGCCTGCCGCCCACGGCGACCTGGGGCCCTTGCCGCTGTTGTACCTGGCCGGCATCGGCGACCCCGGGAACCTCGGGACCATCGTCCGCTCGGCGTCATCGCTGGGTTGCGAGGGTGTCCTGCTGGACCCCCGCTGCGCCGACCCCTTCAGCCACAAGGCCACGAGGGCGAGCATGGGGGCGCTCTTCAGTCTGCCGGTCTACCCCGACATCGGGACCGGGGACCTGGTGTCGATCTCAAGGCGGTTCTCCCGCGAGATCATCTGCGCCGACGCCCGCGAGGGCACCCCGTCCTGGCAGGCGGACCTGGGTGCGCCGCTCATCCTGGCGCTGGGCTCAGAGCGGGAAGGGATACCGGGCGAAGTTACGCAAGTGGCGGCGGGGAAGGTGAGGATACCTCATCGGGACCGGAGCGCTGATTCGCTCAACGTGGCCATGGCAGCCACCGTCATCCTCTACGAGGCCGCCCGCCAGAGGACCTTCGCCTGAAGTAGAACCTGCCTGCCTGAAGTGTTAGAGTTTCCTGTGGTCAAAAGGCCTCGGCTGCCCGCTGGAGGCGGCGCGGCGCGGGGCGATACATCCGGGATAGAGCGATGGACCTGAAGAGAGAACTGAAGAAACACGCCGGTCTCAAGGCGATGCATGAAGAGGCGGTTGCGGACATATCCAGCGCCGGGACCCCGGACGAGGTGGAAGACGCCCGGGTCAGGCACCTGGGCAGGAAAAGCGGCCTCTCACAGCTCCTCAGGAGCATCCCCGAGTTGCCCGATGACGAGAAGCCCGTGGTGGGCAAGCTGGGCAACCAGGTGCGCGCGGCGCTGGAGCAGCAGCTGGCCGACCGCAGGAGGGAGCTGGAAGAAGGGGAGTTGTCTGAGCGCCTCGCGACCGAGCAGGTGGACATAACCCTGCCTGGCCAGCCGTTCCCCCGGGGGCACCTGCACATTCTGACCCAGACCATCTGGGAGATCGAGGACATCTTCGCCGGGTTGGGCTACCGCATCGCCGAGGGGCCTGACATCGAGACCGACTATTACAACTTCACTGCCCTCAATACCCCGGAAGGGCACCCCGCGCGCTCTTCCCATGACACCTTCTTCATCGAGGGGCAGCCCGACGTGCTGCTCAGGACCCACACGTCCCCGGTGCAGATCAGGGTCATGGAGAAGGAGGAGCCGCCGGTTTATGTGGTCGTGCCGGGGCGGGTCTACCGGCGCGACTCCGACGCCACCCACACGCCCATGTTCCATCAGATCGAGGGCCTGGCGGTGGACCGCAATATCACCATGGGCGATCTCAAGGGCACCCTGGAGATGTTCGTCAAGGCCGTTTTCGGCGCTGACCGCGAGATCCGCTTACGGCCCCATTTCTTCCCCTTCACCGAGCCCAGCGTGGAGATAGACGTCTCCTGCATGATCTGCGGCGGCTCGGGCTGCCGCGCCTGCAAGTTCATCGGCTGGCTGGAGATACTGGGGGCGGGAATGGTGGACCCGAAGGTCTTCGGCTTCGTCGATTACGACACCGAGGATTTCCAGGGCTTCGCCTTCGGCATGGGGGTGGAGCGGATCGCGATGCTCAAGCACGGCATGACCGACCTGCGGATGTTCTACGACAACGACCTCCGGCTGATCAGGCAGTTCTGATATGAAGGTACCCTTCTCATGGCTGAAAGAGTACGTCGACGTGGACATGACGGCGGCGGAGCTGGCCGACCGCCTGGCCCTGACTGGCACCGAGGTGGAACGGGTCGCCGCGGTGGGCATCCCCTCAGGGGACGGCAACCTGGACCGTTTCGTCATCGGCCAGGTCGAGACGGTGGCGCCCCATCCGGACGCCGACAAGCTGACGCTCTGTGGTGTCGACGTGGGCGGCCGGGTGGAGAAGATCGTATGCGGCGCGAAGAATTTCCGGGAGGGAGACAGGACCGCTGTCTGCCTCCCCGGGGGCGTGCTGCCGGACGGGCGCAGGCTGGAAGCCGCCGAGATACGCGGGGTCAGGTCCAACGGCATGATGTGCTCCGAGGCAGAGCTGGGTATTTCCAGCGAGTCAGCGGGCATCATGATCCTCCCGGAGGACGCGCCGGTGGGGGAGAGGCTGGTGGACCATGTCGCGGTCCACGACGAGGTGCTCGAACTGGAGGTCACGCCTAACCGGCCCGATTGCCTCTCAGTCTACGGCGTGGCCCGCGAGGTGGCGGCCGTCACCGGCGCCGGGCTCAGTCCGGAGCCGGCGGACGACATCAAGCCGGAGGGCCACGACGACATCGGCAGCCTGGTCGAGATAAGCGTGGCGGACCCGGACCTCTGCCCGCGTTACGGCGCCCGGCTCATCGCTGGCGTCAAGGTGGGGCCCTCGCCCGCCTGGCTCAAGGCCCGCATCGTGGCGGCCGGCATGCGGCCGGTCAACAACGTCGTCGACATCACCAACTATGTCATGTGGACCCTGGGCGAGCCGATGCACGCTTTCGACCTGGCCAAGGTCGCCGGGAAAAAACTGGTGGTGCGCCGGGCGAGGGAGGGCGAGAAGATACGCACCATCGACGGGGTCGAGCGCTCCCTGACGCCTCAAATGCTTGTCATCGCCGACGGCGACGGTCCCACTGCCATCGCTGGCATCATGGGCAGCGAGGCCAGCGAGGTGAGCGACGACACCAGCGACATACTGCTGGAGGCCGCCAATTTCGACGGACCAAGTGTTATGGCCACCTCCATGGAGCTGGGCTTGAGGAGCGAGTCCAGCACCAGGTTCGAAAAGGGCATGGACGTGGAGCTGGTGCCCCGGGCCCTGGCGATGGCCTCCCGCCTCATGACAGAGATCTGCGGCGGTCGCCTGGTCCCCGGCGAGATAGATATCCACGGTGAGCTTCCCCCGGCGAACGTCGTCCATCTCCGTAGCAGCAGGATCGCCTCGCTCATCGGCGTCGAGATAGACCCGGGTGAGACGGCAGCCATCCTTGAGCGGCTGGGGTTCACGGTTGAGGTTGAAGGCGAAGGCGGTTTCCGTGTCACCGTGCCCTGCTTCCGCGCGGACGTGGAGAGGGAGGTCGACCTCATCGAGGAGGTAGTCAGGGTCTACGGACTCGACCTGATACCGACGACCCTGCCCAGCGATGTCAGGGTCATGGGCGGCCTGTCCCCCCGGCAGGCAGCGGAGCGCGAGGTCGCGCGGGCGCTGGCAGGGAGAGGCCTGGACGAGGTGATCACCTACAGTTTCATCGCCCCGGATTACGCCGACCGGCTCAGGCTGGCGAAGAACGATACGCGCCGCCGCGCGGTGGTCCTCGACAACCCTATCTCGGTGGAGCAGTCGGTGATGCGCACCATCATGCTACCGAGCCTGCTGATGACCGTCGCCCGCAACGCAGCCGTGCGCAACACAGGCATCAATATCTTCGAGCGAGGGGTCATCTACCTGCCGTCTGAAGGGAGGAAGCTGCCCGACGAGCGCCGGGTCATCGCCGCCTGCCTGACGGACATGGCTGGCGAGGGCTGGATCAGCGGCGGCCGGGCGGTGGATTTCTATACCGGCAAGGGTCTGGTCGAGGCGGTCTTCGCCACAGTGAACGGTTCCTGCGGGCTGTCCCGCTCCCGCGACCCGTTCCTGCATCCGGGCAAGTCGGCTGACATCATGGTTGGTGGCGAGCGGGCAGGCTACGTGGGCGAGGTCCACCCCCTGGTCCTGTCAGCTTTCGACCTGGACATACCGGTGACAGCCTTTGAGGTCGACCTGGACGCGATCGTCGCCAGCTCGGCAGGGACGGTGCTCTTCGAGGACCTGATGACCTATCCCGCATCCTACCAGGACCTGGCGGTGGTGGTGGACGACAAGGTGGATGCGGAGAAGGTGCTCGAAACGGTCCGCTCGGCCGGGGCGCCCCTGCTTCATGGCGCCGAGGTGTTCGACATCTATTCAGGCGAGCAGGTAGCTGCGGGGAGCAAGAGCATAGCCCTCAGGCTGGAGTTCCGTTCACCCGACCATACGCTCACCGACGACGAAGTCAACGACGTGCGCGCGAAGATCGTCAGGGAACTGGAGAAGAAGCTCAAGGCTACCCTGAGGGTGTAGGCTCACCGTCATCCTCGGGCGGCAGCCTGTAGAAATAGTCCAGCACCTTCCACTCACCGTCTATCCTGGCAAGCGCGATGCGCCTGGTACTGAAGATCTCCTGGTGGTTCTGGAAGTGGGTCAATCTAACCTCCACCGAGGAGGTGTCCTTCTCGTCATCGAGGTCCGTGATCTCCTGCCCCACCAGCGGTCCGGTGTTCCTTTCGTAGAGGCATGCTTCCACCAGGTCCTCATGGGTCAGATCCCGCCCAGCGGCCTCCGACGCGGATGGAGGGTCAATGTATCCGGCCGAGCGCTCGCAATCGCCTTCGACGGAAGCCTGGAGCATGGCGTCGGCGGCATTCCCGGCCGGGCTGATGCCGCAACCGGGAACCACCGTGAGGGCGGCGGACGCGAGCAGGAGCGGCAGGAGCTTCTTTCCTTGCGGCGTGTGCTTCAAGACAGGCCCTTCCTTGCCGGTTGTTGAAAAACAAAAAACAACGGATCAGCGAAAAAGCCTAATGGAATCCGGCACCCAATACAAATACTTGCAATTGCTGTATAAATATTCTAGAATCTGCCGATATATGCGCTGTTATTTCTTATTTTATGGGTAATATACAAGTAATATACAATTAATAACGAGGTTTTCACTGATGCACCTGTTCACTTCAAGATTCAACCCGAAACCGGAGGGCGTAGCCGAGATGCCGGGGTCGGTAACCACACCCGGTGGCTTCCTGGCTTCGGGGATATCCGCCGGGATCAAGAAGTCCGGCAAGCGCGACCTGGGTTTGCTCGTCTGTGAGAACCCTGCCGCCTCAGCCGTGGTGATGACCGCCAATGCAGCCGCGGCGGCGCCAGTCACGGTCTGCCGGTCGGAGGTGGCGCTCAAGGCCGTCCAGGGAGTAGTGGTCAACAGCGGTTGCGCCAACGCCTGCACGGGCGAGGACGGCGAGCAGGACGCGCGGGAGATGATCCGCCTGGCGGCGGGCTCGACGCGGATAGAGCCCTCGCGGATGGCGGTGGCATCAACCGGAGTCATCGGGCGCAGGCTCCCCATGGACCGGGTAGTCTCAGGCATCGCCGAGGCGGTCAGCGAACTGTCCGCGAACGGCGGCAACGATTTTGCCGAGTCGATCATGACCACTGACCGCCTTGAGAAGCAGGGCGCCGTCGAAGTGGAACTATCCGGCGGCAAGGTGCGGATCGGCGCCTGCGCCAAGGGGGCCGGGATGATCGCCCCGGACATGGCAACCATGCTGGCGTTCATCACCACCGACGCCGGCGCACCCGCGGACCTGCTTAGGGACGTGCTGGCAGCGGCAGCGGCCGGTTCGTTCAACGCGGTCAGCGTGGACGGCGACATGAGCACCAACGACTGCGCCTTCCTCGTGGCCAGCGGCACGAGCGGTGTCTCGCTGGAGGCCGGCAGCGAGGACCTGGAGACCTTCTCGGTGGCGCTTGAGTCCGTCTGCCGGAGCCTGGCCCTGAAGATGGTCGCCGACGGCGAGGGCGCGACCAAGGTGATCGAACTGACCGTCACGGGGGCGCGCGACCGCGGGGAGGCAGCGCGGGTGGCCCGGGTGATATCGCTCTCACCGCTGGTGCGCACAGCGTTCTACGGAAGGGACGCCAACTGGGGTCGGCTGATCGCTTCTGCCGGGGCTGCCCTCGCGGGCGAACCAGCTCTGGAGGCGGACATATGCTATGAGGGTATTTGCCTGGCGCGGGGCGGGGCCGCTGCGGATGAGGGCGTCGACCCCGGGCGGCTGGCGGCGGTGATGGACGCGGCGGAGATTGCCGTGAAGATCGACCTGCATCGCGGCGGCGAGGAGTATAAGATGTACTTCTCCGACCTGACGCATGAATACGTGACAATCAACGCGGAGTATACGACGTGACCGACAAGCATCAGAAGCGGGTACAGATCCTCCTGGAGGCGCTGCCATATATACGGCAGTTCTCCGGCAAGACGCTGGTGATCAAGTACGGCGGCAGCGCCATGAAGAGCGATGAGCTCAAGGAGGGGTTCGCCACCGACGTCGCCCTGCTCAAGTACGTGGGCATGAATCCGGTGATCGTCCACGGCGGCGGTCCCGACATCAGTTCTTACATGGAGAAGCTCGACCTGGAGGTGAAGTTCGTGCAGGGCCTCAGGGTCACCGACGCGGCCACCATGGAGCTGGCCAAGATGGTGCTGGTGGGCAAGGTCAACAAGGAGGTCGTCTCCCTGATAAACCGCCACGGCGTGCCGGCGGTGGGCCTGGGCGGCGACGACGGCCAGCTGGTGATGGCCAGCAAGCGCGTGGTCACCGGCGACGACGGCAAGCAGGTCGACATCGGCCAGGTCGGCATGATCAGCCAGATCAACACCGGCGTCCTGGAGAACCTCGGGCGGGACTTCATCCCGGTGGTTGCTTCCGTGGGGACCGACGAGGAGGGCTCCAGCTACAACATCAACGCCGACGAGGTGGCCGCGGAGCTGGCGGTGGCGCTCGCCGCTGAGAAGGTGGTCTTTCTCACCGACGTCGAGGGGCTCTATACCGAGATAGGCGATCCGGACTCACTGGTGAGCCAGTGCTCGCTGGACTGCGTCGAGGACATGCTGGCCGGCGAGAATGTATCACGGGGGATGATCCCCAAGCTCAATGCCGTCAAGCGCGCTCTCGATGGCGGGGTCCACAGCGCCCATATCATCGACGGCCGCGTGCCTCACGCGGTGCTGCTGGAGATCTTCACGCGACAGGGAATCGGCACCAAAGTCGAGTAGGTAGCGGAGGAAAGAATAACTGTCATCCTGAGTAGCGAGCTGGAGCGAGCGACGAGGGATCTCCCGGGAGGATCGAGTGAGTGGACTGACGGACAAATACCAGAAGTACGTGATGGGCACCTACGCCCGGCAACCGGCAGGATTCATCCGGGGCGAGGGCTGCTACCTTTATGATGCCGGCGGTGAGGCCTACCTGGATTTTGTTTCCGGCCTTTCCATCAACAACCTGGGGCATTGCCACCCGGCGGTGGTCGCCGCCATCCATGAGCAGGCTGCCGCGCTCATAAACACCTGCAACCTTTATTACACCGAACCCCAGGCTGAGCTGGCGCAGCTGATCAGCGAGAATGCCTTCGGCGGCAAGGTCTTCTTTTCCAACAGCGGCGCCGAGGCCAACGAGTGCGCCATCAAGCTGGCGCGCAAGCTGGGCCGCGAGCAGGGCGGCGACGCCAAGCACAGGATCATATCGCTTGAGAACGGATTCCACGGGCGGACGATGGCCTCGCTGTCGGCAACGGCGCAACCAGCCAAGCAGGAGCCGTTCAAGCCGTTGCTTCCCGGCTTCTCTTACGTACCGCGCAACGACATCGCCGCGCTGGAAGCGGCGATGGACGACGATGTCTGCGCTTTGCTGCTGGAGCCCGTGCAGGGCGAGGGCGGCGTCTACCCCCTGGAGGCGTCATTCCTGGCAGCTGCGCGCGAACTGGCGGACCGCCACCGGGCGCTCCTGGTGTTCGACGAGGTGCAGACGGGCATGGGCCGGACCGGCAGGCTGTTCGCCTACGAGCATGCCGGCATCGTGCCCGACGTGATGACCCTGGCCAAGAGCCTGGGGGGCGCCATGCCCATCGGCGCGACGCTTGCCGCCCCCGATTACGCGGACGTGCTCGGCCCGGGGATGCACGGCTCGACCTTCGGGGGCGGCCCGGTGCCCTGCGCCGCCGGCATGGCGGTCTTCGGCGAGCTGCTCAAGCCGGGCTTTCTGGACGGGGTGGCCGCCAGGGGTGATCACTTCCTGTCAGCCCTGACGGGACTGGCGGAGGAAGGCCTGGTTGTGGAAGCGAGGGGTATCGGCCTGATGCTGGCGGTGGAGCTCGATGAGCCAAAAGCCGCCGGCATAGTCTCGCAGGCCCTCGACCGGAAAATCATCATAAACAACACGTCCGACACGACGCTGAGGTTCCTGCCGCCGCTCATCGCTGATGAAGGAATGATCGACCAGGTGATAGAATTCCTGCGCAACGCTCTCAGGGGATGACCATGGAAACGCGCCATTTCCTCAAAGTCGAAGACATGAGCCGCGACGAGATCGTCGCACTGATAGCTGACGCCCGCGCCAACAGGGGCGAGCGCAGCGTGGCGCTGCACGGCAAGTGCCTCGGCATGATCTTCTCCAAGCCCTCGACGCGGACTCGGGCTTCATTCACCGCCGGCGCCTATCAGCTGGGCGGGGACGTGATGTTCGTCTCCGAGGGAGAGATGCAGCTGGGCCGAGGCGAGACGGTGGAGGACACCGCCAGGGTGCTGTCGTCATATCTCGACGGCGTGGTCATCCGGACATATCTCCAGGAGAACCTGGAGCGTTTTGCCGCCGCCGCCAGCATACCGGTGATCAACGGCCTGACCGACGACCACCATCCCTGCCAGGCTTTGGCCGACCTGATGACCATATCGGAGTACCATGACGATTTGGCCGGAGTGAAGGTGGTCTACCTGGGTGACGGCAACAACGTGGCCGTGTCACTCATGGACATCTGTGCTGTGGTGGGCGCGCATGTCGTGATCTGCACCCCCGAGGAGCTGGCCCTGCCGCAGTGGGCCACCGACAACGCCGCGCGGCTGGCGGCAGCCAGCGGCGCCCGTGTGGAGGTAACCACCGATCCCGAGGCGGCCGCCTCGGGAGCCGACTTCCTTTACACCGACGTCTGGTTCAGCATGGGTCAGGCCGAGCAGCCGGCCAAGCGCGCCCGGCTCGAGCCGTACCGCATCGACGAGGAGCTGCTGGCCCTGACGGACCCGGATTGCCGCGTGATGCACTGCCTGCCGGCTCACCGGGACGAGGAGATCTCCGCTGAGGTCATGGACGGGCCGCGGTCGATCGTCTTCAGGCAGGCGGAGAACCGGCTGCATGCCCAGAAGGAACTGCTCAAGAGGCTGATGGGATGATGCGCAAGACGGAGCGCCAGCGACTCATCGAGACCCTCATCAAGCAGAAGAGCCTGGCGACGCAGGATGAACTGGTGGCGGCGCTGAAGAGATTCGGATGTGAAGTGACCCAGGCCACCATCTCCCGCGACATGAGGGAAATGGGGGTGCAGAAGGGGACGAGCCGGGACGGGCGGGTGCGTTACGTCGTCCCCCCGCCCCGGGTGAGGCGCGACCCCGAGGAAGTGCTGGCTCGGGTGCTGCTGGAATCGGGGGCGGAAGTCCTGCGGGCGCAGAACCTGCTGGTGTTGAAGTCCGAGCCGGGCACCGCTCCCACGGTGGGCAGGGCCGTCGATGAGCTGGGCCACGAGGACGTGGTGGGCACAGTCGCGGGCGATGACACCGTGCTGCTGGTGGTCAGGAACGACACCAGGGCAGGCAAGGTAGAGGCGTACCTGAAAAAACTGACACAGGTGTAAAAGATGAGTGACACGAATAAAAAAGTCGTTCTGGCATACTCGGGCGGTCTTGACACTTCGGTGATGATCGCCTGGCTAAAACAGAAGTATGGGCTGGAAACCGTCGCGGTGCTGGTCGACGTGGGGCGGGTATCCGGTCTTGAGGAGTTGCGGGCAAAGGCCCTCGACATCGGCGCCGTCGAGGCGCTGGTGGTCGACGCGAAAGAGGAGTTCGCCCGCGACTTCATCCTGCCGGCGCTGGCGGCCAATGCCCTCTACGAGCAGAAGTACCCGCTGGTCAGCTCCCTGTCACGGCCGCTCATCAGCAAGGTGCTGGTGGAGGCCGCCCGCGAGCACGGCGCGGTGGCCATCGCCCACGGCTGCACCGCTAAAGGCAACGACCAGGTGAGATTCGACCTCGGCATCCGCGCCCTTGCGCCGGAGCTTGAGATAATGGCGCCGGCGCGGGAATGGGGCATGACCCGCGAGCAGGCCATCGATTATGCCGCCGAGAACGGCATACCGGTGCCCCTGAAGAAGGAGAGCCCCTACAGCATCGACGAGAACATGTGGGGCCGCGCCGTGGAGTGCGGCCCGCTGGAGGACCCCTGGAGCGAACCGCCGGAGGACGCTTACGAGCATACGGTTTCCCCGGCGAAGGCGCCGGACGAGGCAGCTTACATCGAGGTGGCTTTCGAGGCCGGGGTCCCCGTCAGTTTCGATGGGGTGGCAATGGACCTCACCGCGCTGCTGGCCGGGATTGACGAGCTGGCGGGGGCGCACGGGTTCGGCCGCATCGACATGATCGAGAACCGGCTGGTGGGCATCAAGTCTCGGGAGGTCTACGAGGCGCCTGCGGCGCTGGCGCTCATCAGGGCCCACCGCGAGCTCGAGGACCTGACGCTGCCGCGGGAGCTGGCCCACTTCAAGCAGGGGCTGGAACAGAAGTTCGCCGAGCTGGCTTATTACGGCAGCTGGTACGACCCGCTCATGGACGCCCTCAGGGCCTTCATCGCCGAGACACAGAAGCGCGTCACCGGCACAGTCCGGCTCAAGCTCTACAAGGGCGGCTGCACAGTTGTCGGGCGCAAGTCGCCCAACTCGCTCTACGAGACGGGCCTGGCCACCTACGGGGCAGCCGACAGCTTCAGCCACGACGCCGCCAGGGGTTTCTGCGAGCTTTACGGCCTGCCGCTGGAGGTCTGGGCCAGGAAGGGCGGCTTCAGGGAATGAGGGCAGGCAGGAAGGTTGGCTGCATGAACCGCGACTCAAGGACAGGGACATGAACGATGACGGACATTTCTGGTCCGGCCGCTTCGAACAGCCGCCCCACGAGCTGTTCGAGCAACTGAACGCGTCGATCACTTTCGACTGGCGGCTGGCGCCCTACGACATCCAGGGGTCGGTTGCCCATGCCCGGATGCTCTCTTCTATCGGCGTGCTCACTGAAGAGGAGTTCGCCGCCATCGAGGACGGACTCCACAAGGTCATGAGCGAGATCGCCCGGGGCGAGTTCGCCTTCGACCTGGCCGACGAGGACATCCACAGCGCCGTCGAGAAAAGGCTGATAGCGCTGATCGGCGATACCGGCAAAAAGCTCCATACCGCCCGTAGCCGCAACGACCAGGTGGCCACCGACCTGGCCCTCTACATCCAGGACCAGCTCAGGCAGCACCTGGCCGACCTCGCCGGCCTGCTGGAGGCGCTGCTCAAACAGGCGCAGGCGGGCGTCGAGGCCATCATGCCCGGCTATACCCACCTGCAGCGGGCGCAACCCGTCCTGCTGGCCCATCATCTGCTGGCGTACTTCGAGATGTTCTCCCGGGATTACGTGCGGCTCTGGCGGGCGCTCGACGCCGCGCGGGTGATGCCGCTGGGGGCGGGGGCGCTGGCCGGCGTCAACTATCCGGTGGACCGCGAGGCGGTCGCCGCCGAACTCGGCTTCGAACGCCCCGGCGCCAACTCCATCGATGACGTCTCCAGCCGCGATTTCGCCCTGGACTACCTGGCCGCGGCGGCGGGGGTCAGTATGCACCTCTCGCGGCTGGCGGCGGAGCTCATCCTCTGGTCCAGCAGCGAGTTCGGCTTTGTCGAGATCTCGGACATGTTCACCTCCGGATCGAGCATCATGCCCCAGAAGAAGAATGCCGACGCCTGCGAGCTCATCCGCGCCAAGGCGGCGCGGGTAGCCGCTGACCACCAGGGTCTGTTGAGCCTGATGACGGCGTTGCCGCTGGCCTACAACAAGGATGCCCAGGAGGACAAGCTCTACGTCTTCGATGCCGCCGATGTGCTGCTGTTGACACTGCCGGTGATGGCGGAGATGGTCGGCACCCTCAGCTTCGACCCGGGACGCATGCGCGCGGCTGCTGAGGAGAGTTTCACCGTGGCTACCGAGGTGGCTGACTACCTGGTAGGCAGGGGGGAGTCGTTCCGTGACGCCCACCGCATCGTGGGCCAGCTGGTGCGCAAGTGCATCGACGAGGGCCGCCGGCTCGACGAGCTCGGTCTCGATGAGCTCTCCGGTTTCAGCGAACGATTCGACGAAGGCTACCATGAGGCGGTCCGGCTGGAGTCGGCCATCGAGCGAAAAGCTTCTTACGGCGGCACAGCGACCGCCAGCGTCAGGGCACAGCTGAAGGGCGCTGCCAGCCGGCTCGAAGGGATGCGGCAGACGCTCGACGAGCTGGATGGCTGAGCCGCTGCTGCCGCTGTCCTTCTACCGGCGGGACGCCAACAGCGTCGCCCGTGAGCTCATCGGCTGCTTTCTTGACCATGAAGGGGTAGGCGGGTATATTGTCGAAACTGAAGCTTACAGGCGTGACGATCCTGCCTGTCACGCATATAACGGACGCACCGTCAGGAACGAAGTCATGTTTGGCCCGCCGGGAAGGGCCTATGTATACTTCACCTACGGTATGCACCACCTCTTCAACGTGGTATGTGAGGGAGAGGGAGAACCAGCTGCGGTACTGGTTCGCGCCCTGGAGCCCGTGACCGGTATCGACGTCATGCGCCGGCGGCGGGCTCCGGTGAGCGATCTGCACCAACTAGCCAACGGGCCTGCAAAACTGGTTGAAGCTCTGGGCATCGGGCCGGAGCTGAACGGCGTGCCCGTCTATCGCGGCCGGTTAAAGATACGCGGCCGGACCGCCGATTGTCAAAAAACACGCATCGTGGCAACACCACGTATAGGTATAAGGGTGGGCACAAGGCGAAGATGGCGCTACTGTGCCGCTGAAAGCAGGTTCTTGTCACGCAAAGTAGGGTCGAAAGGAGCATCCAGGTGAAGATTGGACAGATTTACGACCTCGCGGTAGCGATGGGCATCAAGGCCGACCCGCGCCCCAAACGCGACATCGACCGGCTGCTGAAGAAGGAGAAGGAAGCCTTCGACAAGCTGGAGGAGAAGGAGCGGCAGGATTTTGACGACGAGCGACTGACGAACCCTTTTGCTGACACGCGCCTTCTTTACGGCGATCCGTCGCTGGAGGTCAAGACCATCCTCGCCGGGGTGGACATGGAGGCGCAGGAGATGCTTTTGGCCGACCGCCTGCGGGAGAAGGGCGCCGCGGTGGACCTGGTGTTGGCCCACCACCCCGAGGGCAAGAGCCTGGCGGCTCTGGCTGACGTCATGGGCGTGCAGGCGGACATCTGGCACATGGCCGGGGTGCCCATCAACATCGGCGAGGCCATCCTCGAAGCCCGTCAGAACGAGGTAATGCGCGGCGTGATGCCGCTCAACCACCAGCGCTCGGTGCAGACGGCTGAACTGCTGGACATCCCCCTGATGTGCGTCCATACCCCCTGTGACAACCTGGTCAATACCTACCTGCAGAAGCTGTTCGACCGGCAGGGTGACGGCCTGACCCTGGGTGATGTGGTCGACAGGCTCAGGGAAGTGCCCGAGTACGCCGAGGCCGCGCGACTGAATGCCGGCCCGCGCATCATCATCGGCTCGGAGAAGCGCCGCGCCGGGAAGATCCTGGTGGACATGACCGGCGGCACCGGCGGCCCCTCGGAGTCCCTGGAGAAGCTGGCGGACGCCGGCGTCGGCACCCTGGTGGGCATGCACATGAGCGAGAAGAACCGCAAGGAAGCCGAGAAGCACAAGGTCAACGTCGTCATCGCCGGCCACGACTCCAGCGACTCGGTGGGCATGAACCTCTTCCTCGACGAGGTCGAGAAGAAAGGCGTCAAGGTCATCCCCTGCTCGGGCCTGATCCGCATCAGCCGGGTGAAGAAGCCGAAGCCGCGCAAGAAGAAATAGCCGGCGGGCTCACTCCCGCGGGATGTCGATGGAGCCGGTCGCCCCGGCGACGACGAGGACGACTTTCTGCTGTCCCTGGATGATCCTCTGCCCCGCGGCGGGCTGCTGGGCGACGATGACGTCGTAAGGCTTGCTCGCATCGGAAGCATACGCCACCTCGACCTCCAGCCCCATGGAGGTCAGCAGCTTCCAGATGTCGCCGAACTTGTGCCCCCGCACCTCGGGCATCACCACCTCTTTGGCTTCATGGAGGGCGCATCTCTCCGTCGGCACGTGCCCTGGCAGGAAGGAGCGGTTCTCCTTCGTGGGACACCAGGGGTTGGCGACCTGCCCCGTAACGGTGCAGACCCGCACCGGCACCAGGTCGGAGTTGGGCGGCTTGTAGAAGTCGCGCGGCTGGGTGTTCGCGAGGGCCTCGGTCATGTACTGGTTCCAGATCTGCGCCGGCCAGGAGCCCCCGGTGACCCGGACGCCGCGGACATCCTCCATCGGCACCCGCTGCTCCAGGTAGCCGATCCAGACGGTGGTCACCAGGTCGGGCGTGTAGCCTGAGTACCAGGCATCCACGTGGTTCTCGGTGGTGCCGCTCTTGCCGGCGCAGGGCCGCCCGAGGTTGCTCCAGCGCCCGGTGCCGTTCATGGCGGTGGTCTTGAGGACGCTGTTCACGTGGTAGGCGATCACCGGGTCGATCACCTGGGTCGCTACCGGCTGGTTATGGGCGATGACGTTGCCCGACGGGTCTTCCACCCGGAAGATGGTGATGGGGTCGCCGCCGCCGCCGTCGAAGTCGACGCTGCCGGTCACCAGCTTCCCCCCGTTGGCGAAGGTCCCGTAGGCTGAAGCCAGCTCCAGGGGGGTCACGCCGGTGTCGAGGCCTCCCAGGGCGATGGCGGGCTGGACGCTGAAGGAGGTCTTGATGCCGGCCTTGTGCGCCAGGTCGGCCACGCTCTCGGGCCCCACCTTCATCATCACCTCGGCATATACCGCGTTGTCGGAGTAGACCGTTGCCTTCTCCAGGGTTACGCGGCCGAGGTAGAGGGAATCGTAATTGCCCACGCTCCAGACGGCGCCCCCGGCGCCCAGGCTGAAGGACTTGGGCTCCGAGACGAAGGAGCTGCCCGGGGAGATGCCCTTGTTCATGGCAGACGCCAGCACGAAGGGTTTGAAAGCCGAGCCAGGCTGCCGGTGCCCCTGGACGGCGGCGTTGAACTTCTGGGTGCTGAAATCACGCCCGCCCACCAGCGCCCGCACATAGCTGGTCTCCGGCTCCAGTGACACCAGGGCCGCGCTGGGGTCCCCCGGCTGGTTGAGGACCGAGGCCACGGCGCGCTCCGCCGCCGTCTGCTTGCCCAGGTCGATGGTGGTGAAGACCCTGAGGCCGCCGTCGAAGGCTGTCGCCGTGCCGTACTGGGCGATCAGCTGCTGCTTTACGTATTCAACGAAATAAGGCGCGGGGACGGTCTCGGGGCCGAAGGGGTGGCGCTCTACCGGCAGCGGCGCTGCAGCGGCCTGGTCATGTTCCTCCTGGCCGATCATCCCCTTCTTCAGCATCACCGTCAGCACCAGGTTGCGACGCTGGCGCGCCGCTTCGGGGTCATTGAAGGGAGAGTAGGCGATGGGCGACTTGGGCAGGGCCGCCAGCAGGGCACACTCGGAAAGCGTCAGGCTCGACGCCGGCTTGCCGAAGTAGACGAACGATGCCACCTGCAGGCCGTAGGCGCCGTCCCCGAAGTAGATCGTGTTGAGGTACCCGGTGAGGATCTCGTCCTTGCTCCATTTCTGCTCCAGCTGGTAGGCGTAGACCGCCTCCCTGAGCTTGCGCTGGAGGGTAGGTTCGCTGGAGACATAGGTGTTCTTGATATATTGCTGGGTGATGGTGCTGCCGCCCTCCACCAGGCCCCCCTCGAAGAAGTTGGAGACCAGGGCGCGGCCGAGGCCGATGACGTCCACCCCCGAATGCTGGTAGAAGCGGTCGTCCTCCACTGCCACAATCGCCTGTTTCATGAGCAGCGGGATCTCCTCGGGCTTCAGCACCACCCGGGTCTCGCCGGTATTGAGGACCGCCAGCAGGTTTGGCGTGGGGCTGCTGTCGAAGATCAGGGTGCTGTTGCTGGCAAGGTACTCTTCTTCCTTCTCCAGCGAGGGCAGGTCATCGCTCAGGGAATCCCAGACCGACGAGAGCGCCGACGTCGAGGCCACCAGCGTCAAAGCCATTAGCGCGAGCGCCAGCATGGACCGCGGGAAGCGGGATCGGCGAGCCTTTCTCTGCCTGCGTGTGTAGCTCATTCTGTGGGATCCGGTGGTTTATGCGGCGGGAACGTTCTCTATTGCCATTATTGCCTGCAACAGGGGAAATTATAGCAATTAACACGAGGGGAGCCCATATCTGCCCCCGCGCCCTGTTCGCGCCTTTGCTGCCCGTGCAAAGGGAGGACGGCTTGCCTAGCGCGTCTCCAGGAAGAAGACCCCGTATGTGTTGAGCGCGTAGATTGCCGTGATTATCGCGCCCAGCCAGGTTATCCTGAGGACCCTCCTGGTCTTCGGCTGGTAGAAGAGAGTCAGGATGGCGATGGCGCTCATCAGGATCGAAGACAGCGCCGGTAGCATGTTGGTGAAGGTGACATGCGCCAGGATCGGACCATCGAGATAGAGGATGTCGGCGATGCCGATGATGGCCAGGTTGAACAGGTTGCTGCCCAGCAGGCTGCCGATGGCGAGATCGATGGCCCCCAGCCGCACCGAGGAGACCGATGTGGTCACCTCCGGCAGCGATGTGATCAGGGCTATGAACAGGGTGCCGACAAAGGTCTGGCCCCAGCCGGTGGTCTCGGCCAGCTCACTGCCGATGAAGGGCAGCAGACTGGCCATGGCGATGATGATGGCGGCGTTCAGGGCAAAGCCGGCATAAGCCCGCCGGGAGCTGTAATGCTCGTAGAGCTCCACTGCCCCGGTCTCCTTGAGCTCCTTGCGCATCTTGGCCGTCTCGAAGCGGAAGATGGTGCGCATCCCCCGCAGGTAGATGTAGAGCACCACCGGGGTATAGGCGCCGATCCAGAAGACGGGCAGGTCGATGCCCTCCCGCGCCAGGAAGATGCCGCCGCCGACGATCACCAGGGCGATGAGCCCGAAGCCGGCGGCCAGGATATGGCCCTGTTCCGCTTTGGAGAGGATGACCCCCGGCCGGTAGAGCGAGTCGAGGATGGCGATGATAGCCAGGTTGAAGACGCAGCTGCCCAGCATGCCGCCGATGGCGATGTCGGTGCCGTCGATGGTGGTGACGGCGCTGGCGCCGGTGATGAGTTCCGGCAGCGAGGTCATCGATGCCAGCAGCAGGACGCCGACCCAGGTACGGCTCATGCCTGTCTTCTCGGCGATGACGTCGGCGAAGAACGCCAGTTTGGCGCCGGAGTAGACGACGATGGCGCCGACGACGATGAACTCGATCCAGATGCGCAAGCTTCCTGCCTTTCACCGGTAGCTCTCTTCAGGACTAGTTTATATCATCGGCCTTTGCATACCTCTCATCCCGGTAGATGCATGCTTGCAGTGCAACAGCCAGCGGTAATGGTATCGCTGCCCGCATGGCTTGCGATGTTGCCGTTCGAGGCGCAGGCGCATGTGACGATTGACATGCTTCCGCCGTCCAGCTGGCAACTGGGCTGGAATGACCAGGGAAGAAAAACTCTGCTATGATTGCATCCGATGACTGACAGTGAACAGACCAGATCGACTCTCATCCAGGGCTGCGTCGACATCCTGCCCGACGGCGGTCTCGACGCCAGGCTGGCGGTGGCCGCGAAGGAGGGCCGCCAGCTCCGGGTCAAACTCGGTGTCGACCCCACGGCCCCGGACATCCACCTGGGGCATACCGTCGTCCTCACCAAGCTCAGGCAGTTCCAGGACGCCGGGCACAAGGCGGTGCTCATCATCGGCGACTACACCGCCCGCATCGGCGACCCCAGCGGCGTGTCGAAGACCCGGCCCCAGCTATCCCCCGAGGCCATCGAGGCCAACGCCCTGACCTACCAGGAACAGGCCTGGAAGGTGCTCGACCAGGACCCGGAAAAGCTGGAAGTCAGGCGCAACAGCGAGTGGCTCGAGCCGCTGCGCCTGCCCGACGTCTTCAAGCTGCTTTCCGCCTCGACGGTTGCCCGCATCCTGGAGCGGGATGATTTCGAGAAGCGTTTCAACGCCAGCGAGTCCATCTCCATGCTCGAGACGCTCTACCCCCTGTTGCAGGGATACGACTCGGTGGCCATCGACGCCGACATCGAGCTGGGGGGCACCGACCAGAAGTTCAACATGCTCATGGGACGGACGGTGCAGGAATATTACGGCAAGCCGCCCCAAACGGTCATGACCCTGGAGATCCTCCCCGGCACCGACGGCGTCCAGCGCATGAGCAAGTCTACCGGCAACTACATCGGCGTCACTGAGGCGCCCGACGAGATGTTCGGCAAGGTGATGAGCATCCCCGACGACGCCATGGTCCTTTACTTTCAACTGCTCACATCGCGCGCAGCCAGCGAGATCGGGGAGATGAGGGAAGCGCTGGCCGGCGGCACGCTCCACCCCCGCGACGCCAAGGCGGCGCTGGCCCGCGAGCTGGTGGCGCGCTTCCATGACGAGGAGGCCGCCGCCGCCGCCGAGCAGCACTTCAACGAGCTCTTCCGCGACAAGAAGCTCTCCGCCGACGCCGACCTCGTCGATTGTCCGCTGGAGGCGGGTGACAACGAGGACGGCAGCGTTTACCTGCCCAAGCTGCTCGAACGCTGGTTCGGCCTCTCCCGCTCCGAGGCCCGCCGCCGCATCGAGCAGGGCGGCGTCGCCATCAATGATGAACAGGTGAGATCACAGAACGTCCCCTTCGAAGGCCTCGCCGGGTCCACCATCAAGGCGGGCAAGTCCACGAAGTTCCACGGCAGCATCACCCTGAAAGATTGATGCGAGTGACTCCATGGGCCATTTGAGTCGCATCCTGAGCGTAGGCGTCCTTTCGGGTGCCCTGATCGTAGTTTCAGGCTGCGGCGAAGAATCGGCTGAGCAGGTTCTCGAGGCGCCGTCGTCAAAGGTCAGGGACGTGGTCGCCAGCGGTGTGCTGGAGGGCGGCACATATATCAACCCGGCCCTCGGTCTCCAGATGAGGATACCTGATGGCTGGAAGGTCCTCGACGGCGACATCCTGAACGATGCGGCAGAGTTGGGCGGTGAGATAGCGGGTGACGAGGAGGAGTTGGAAGTCGATATCGGTCAAACGATGCTGCTTGCGACGTCCAAATTTCCGATGGATGAAACGGTGGAATTCAATCCGAACCTCAATATTTCAGTAATGGATGGCATCGCCGAAGACCCTCGTTTGAACAGCGGTATCGAGTTGGCAAGACTTGAGAAAGAGTATGTTGATGAGGGTGGTATGCCAGGATACGTTGTGGGTGAAATCCATGCTGAGGATATTGGTGGCCGGTCGTTCGGCGTCCTGGTATTCGATAAGACAGCTTTCGCCAGCCACCAGAAGAAGTATGTCACTGTCATTGACGGCTTTGTTCTTCTTGCAGTATTGACCTATTCCACAGACAACGAGCTCGCGGAGCTGGACGCCATCGTGGCGACGATGAGTTTCGACTGACGCTTCCACGAAGTTCCACGGCTACATCAGAGCCGACTGAACGCATCTGCGCGCCACGCCTTTGATCTCGGTCCTCATCACGCGTGCGCGGCCTTCCCATGTTGAGGAATAACCCCGGCCCTGCCGAATCAGTCTTTATGTGGGTTGAGCACCAGCGTATGGAGGCGTTATGGGCAAGACAGCCAAGAAACTGGCAAAGCTGGCCAGAGGGGAGCTCGAGCCGGGAGAGGAGATCATCGCAGGCCTGAGGGTCAACCTCAAGGGGACGGCACTCGGGACCGGCCTGGCCGTGGGTCTGGGCGGCATCGGCGGCATCGCCCTGGGCTCGAAGCTCATGAGCCGGGGTCAGGAGAATGCCGCTGACGCAGGCATCGAGTTCTCCCAGCAGATGTCGTTCGGCCTCACCGACCGGCGCATCATCATCTGGAAGCGCTCCCCGGCCTCGGGCAAGACCAAAGAGGTGATCGGCTCGATCCCGCTGGAGGAGATCGAAGGCGTCAGCTTCCAGCCGGGCAAGCTGGGGGACCGACTGACGCTGGTGCTGTCGGGCGGCAGGGAGCTGACGCTGGAGGCGGCCAGGGTCGACAAGGGGCAGGAGTTCGCCGACCGGCTCCAGGTCATGGTCGCCTGACAGGAGGACATCGATCTGGCCATGTGGCGCAGCCGGGCACACCTGTTGGCGAATGTGCTGTTGGGGTTGTCGCTCTGCGGCGGCCTGGCTGCCGCTGCCTGGTCCACGGCCGCTCCTGCCTGGCTGCGTTTCCTGTCGCTGGCAGCGGCCCTGGTGGCTTTCCCGCCGGTCACACACAGGCTGGCGCCCAGGCTCACGGGCTGGCTGGTGGACAAGGTCTGCGACCTTGCTGGCCTGGAGCGGTGAGTCCTGAACCGGAACAGCGGGTAACAGGTACTGGGGCACAGCTGGTTCCCGTGCCCTGCAGGTCCGGCCGCTGCTGGAGGTGAGCGGGATGGAAGATGAGATCGTGATCGCAGGAAGCTACTCCTCGAGGGGGGAAGCGGACATGCTCAAAGGCATGCTGGAGGCCGCCGGCATCAGGGCGGAGGTCCTGAGCGATGACGCCGGGGGCCTGTACCCGCAGCTGCAGGACATTCTGGGCGTGCATCTCGTGGTGCGCCGTGAGGACCTTCAACGGGCGCGTGAGCTCCTGGACGGGACCGGTGGGGAAGGGCCGGACTGATGGATGACACGAGCTCCTTCGTACCGCTCCTCATAATCATCGGCCTGGCCTTCATCGTGCCGCTGCTGCTCCTCAGGTTCAGGCGCCTGGGCCTTCACATCGTCGTCGGCGAGATAATAGCCGGCATCGTCGTCGGCCGCAGCGGCTTCGACCTGGTGCAGGGGCACGACCCCGCGCTGGAGCTCCTGTCCGAGCTGGGCTTCGTCTTCCTGATGTTCCTGGCGGGGATGGAGATGGACTTCACCGGCATGAGCCTGACAGGCCTCCTGCGGCCCCGGAAGGGCAACTGGACGCCGCTGCAACTGGGCGCGGTCAATTTCCTGCTGACGCTGACCCTGGCCGCGGCTGTGGGTCTTGCCCTGGCGCAGCTGGGGCTGGGCCAGAACGCCTGGATGATGACCCTCATCCTGTCCACCACTTCCCTGGGCGTCGTGTTGCCCGTGCTCAAGGAGACCGGCCTGTCCACCAGCCTGTACGGCCAGACGATGCTCACCGCCGCCATGATCGCCGACTTCGCCACCATGCTGCTCATAACGGTACTGGTGGCCGGCATCTCCGGCAGCGAGTATTTCGAGGTGCTGCTCATCGGCGTGCTGTTCGTCGCTTTTTTCGCCATCTACCGGGTATTGACGCTCTTCTTCCGGGGCATCCCCGGCTTCCGGCGGGCCATCGAGGAGCTCAGCCACGCCTCAGCCCAGATCAAGGTGCGGGCGGCCTTCGCCATGATGCTCATGTTCGTGGTCCTGTCGGAAGCCCTCGGCACGGAGCTGATCCTGGGGGCGTTCCTGGCCGGTGTCATCATGTCACTTCTCAGGACTCCCGATGACGCCCCGCTGGACAGCAAGCTGGAAGCCATCGGCTTCGGGTTCTTCATCCCCATCTTCTTCATCATGGTGGGGGTGAATTTCAACTTCTCGGCCATCATCGGGTCGGCGCGTTCGCTGGCGCTGGTGCCGCTGTTGCTGGCGGCGGCATTCGCTGTGAAGATGCTGCCGGCGCTGGTGTTCCACCTGCGGTTTGGCTGGCGGGAAAGCATCGCCGCGGGATTGCTGCTGTCGGCGCGGCTCTCGCTGATCATTGCCGCCTCGGCCATCGGCCTCAGGCTCGGCATCATCAGCGAGTCCGTCAACGCCGCCATTATCCTCGTGGCCGCCATCACCGTCACGCTGACGCCGGTGCTTTTCTCCCGGTTGACGCCGGGGCGCTCCACGGCCCCGGCGCCCATCGTCATAGCCAGCGCCGGGGAGCTGGCGCTGGAGGTCGCCGGGCGGATGCGGTCGCACGGCGAACCGGTGGTGCTTGTCGACCGCGACAGCGGGCATGTCGACCATGCCCGGCAGAGGGGCTTCGAAGCCCACGTGGGCAGGCTCGACGAGGCGGGTAGCGCGGCCATGGAGTTCATCGAGCGGGCGCGGGCGGTGATCTGCACCTCCACCGACATGGAATACAACTTCCGGGTCTGCAAGCTCGCCAGGCTGGAATACGGCATCGAACACGTCGTGGTTCAGGTTAGCGACCCCAGGGATCGGGAGCGTTTCGCCAGGCTGGGCGTGATGACCCTCAACCCGGCCCTTGACCGCGTCGCCATGTTCGCCCTGGTGGGACGCAACCCGGCCCTTTACCAGCTGATTACCCGTACCGATGATGACAAGGAAGTCATGGAAGTCGTTGTGCGCAACACCCGCTTCACCAACAGGCCGCTCAGCAAGATGCAGCTGCCTGGCGACATGCTGGTCCTGGCGGTCAGGCGGCGTGACGAGTTGCTGGTGCCCCAGGGGCAGACCCAGCTGAGCCTGGGGGACAAGCTGACGCTGGTGGGGTCGGTGGGGTCTATCGAGACAGCGCGGCGGCTGCTGGGGGGCAGGGACGGCTAAGCGGCGCAGGAGCAGCGCCGGGTAAAAATCGTGATCGTAACGAGGGTGTGCCGGATGTTGACAACCAAAGGTGTGGGCAAGCAGCTGCGGCGGTCGCGCCGCTTGTTACTGGCGGTTTTCGGCGCGGCAGTGCTGGTGCTGGCTGTCATCGGGCTGCTGCGGGTCTTCCTGGGGGTGGATATCGGCGAGCTCACCAGGGACCCGATCCACAAGACCGGCCTCCATCCCTTCGTGGGCTTCCTTTCCAACGCGGGAGTCCTGTTGTGGGCGTTCGCGGCGGCGATCTGCCTGTTCTGCGCCTTCGTACTGCGGCGCACCGACGGAGACGCTTCCGGGTTCTACCTGGCCGCCGGCCTGATCACCGCCTGGATGATGCTCGATGACCTCTTTCTTTTTCATGACGTCATCCTGCGCGAGTATCTGGGGGTAGCCGAGCTGGTCACCTACCCCCTTTATTTTGCCGCCGTGGCTGCATTCTTCTACGTTTTCCGGCGGCGGGTCCTTGATTCTGAGTATGTGATCCTGATCCTGACTGCCATGTTCTTCCTGGCGACGATGCTGTTGGACCTGCTGGTGGACAACCAGTTGATCCCGGGGGAATATCTTTTTGAGGATGGCTTCAAGTTCCTGGGGATCGTCGGCTGGCTGACCTACTTCGGGCGCACCGGTTTTTCAGACGTGCTGGCTGCAGCGTCGGCCGGCAGGAGGGCGCGCATGCGCGACGGGGTCTGCGCCCGCTGCGGCTCGACCGATGTCACCATCTCGAACAGCCGCGCACAGCCGGAACTTCACGCGGTCCCCCTTGCCGCGGCTTACCGTTACGAGAAGCCCGTGGTGACTCCGCTTCCCAGCGGGCAGCTTTCCGCTTCCTGCAACGAATGCGGATACAGCGAGATCTATCTTTCAGGCAGCTCCAAGCTGGTATCGGTCTCCCGTAACCTGCGCCGCGTCGACTGAAGGCCGCGGGCCGCTTCCACGTTTCCCTTCCCCCTCCACGGGGCACTCTAACCCATAAGACAGGGAGCAGGCGTTGAAGCGATCGATACCGATAGAAGCAGCGCCGGGGAGCGGCAAGCCACGCCCGGTGGTTACCCTCCGGCCGGCCTCCACCGGGGACAAGCTGCGCGTCTACCAGTGGCTGGCCCAGTCGGATGCCACCGTGAGCATGATGGGGCCGCCGCTGTATCCGGAGCTGCCGGTGACTTCCTGGAAGGAATTCTGCGACGATTACGGCGATTTCTACTTCGACGGGTCGAAGCCGCTCGAGGGACGCTGTTTCATAATCGAAACCGGCGGACGGGACATCGGTGTGATCTGCCACAATCGGGTGTTCCCGGAGCTCGGCTCGACGGATCTTGATATCTGGCTGCGTTCCTCCGACGACTTCGGCAGGGGTTATGGAACCGTTGCCCTGAGGACCCTGGTCGACCGGCTTTCCCGCGAGCTTTCGCTGGATCGTTTCGTCATATACACCTCGCGCCGCAACCCCCGGGCCATCGCCGCATATCTCAAGGCAGGTTTCCGCGAGATCACCCGGACCGAGGCGGCGGAGATCATCGAGTTCACCGAGGAGGACCTGGATTACCGTGACGGTGTTTTCCTCGGACTGGTGCAGGGTGGGGGCTGCGGGGCGCTGCCGGCGGAGCGTGAGCATGGGTAAAGGGACAGGCGGGCAGGATGACCCCAGGCGTTTCGGTTCCCGGTCGAGATGGCGCGAGTGGCTCAGGAGGAACCATGCCGCCTCCAGCGGCGCCTGGCTCGTGATCGCCAAGAAGCATGCTGCCGGGTTGCACTATGAAGAAGCTGTGGAGGAGGCGCTCTGCTTCGGCTGGATCGACAGCACGGTCCGCCGGCTGGATGGGGATCATTACCGTCAATGGTACTCGCCGAGAAAGGCTGACAGCGCCTGGTCCAACAGCAACAGGAAACGCGTCGAGCGACTGACCGCCGAAGGCCGGATGGCCCGGGCCGGCCTGGAGAGTGTCAGGGTCGCCCGGGAGAACGGGTCGTGGAACGCCCTTGAAACGGTAGAGAAGCTCCAGGCTCCCGCGGACCTGGTCCGGGCGCTCGCCGCAACCCAAGTGGCCGGCAAGGCTTACGAGGCGTTGCCGCCCTCGCACAGGAAGCAGTACCTGTTCTGGATCAACAGCGCAAAACGTCCCGGGACCAGAGAGCGGCGCATCCGTGAGACGGTCGAGCGCCTGGTTTCCTCTGCTGATCGGGGAGTAAAAAAACAGGAGAATAAAAGCACCCCCTAGAAAATATCCCTGGCGGGCGCCATGTGAGATGCCTGGCGGCCCGCGACCATATGAGACGGCATGTTGCCATATCAGCCATGGTAGCGCTGGCCGCGGCGTATCTGTTCCTGTGCGCTGCGCATGTCCCTGCAGCCATGGCGGGGGCGGGCGAGATCGAGTTCGTCGAGACAGGGGTGGACCTGGCTTCCGACGGATCCGCGGTGATCGGGTATACGGTCGAGTGGCGGGTGACCTCCCCCGAGCTGCATGGCTTCTTCTTCCAGGCGAGCGAACCGGTTAATTCCTTTTCGGACCAGTCGTTTGCGGTGGATTCCGCGGGGCGATCCTACGGGCTGGACATCACCCTGGCGGGCCCGGACAGGTATGACATTGTCCTGGCGGACGGCTGGGGGGTCGCTTCCGGCAGCGTGACCTGCAGCTTCCTCTATTCGACAGACCTCGCGGCGGCCGGGTACGTCGCGCCCACGAGCGCCGACGACGGCCGTGACCTCGTGGTCTTCCACTGGTCTCCTGCCCAGTGGGACGAAGCGGGGGGCCAGGACCATTACACGCTCAGGGTGCTGACGCCCTTCGCGCTGCCCGCCGGCGCGGACCCCCGCGCATACGTTGAGGAAAATAGCCTGGTGTTGACCGAGAAGCGGGTCAACGACAAGTTCGTCATCGATTACCAGCGAGGGCCGGATGACCGCCTGCAGGTCGTCTTCCACCGCGACGATCCCGGCAACCGCTTCCACATGGAGACGCAGTTCTACCTGCCGGCGGAATGGTTCGACCTGTCGGGGTTCAGCGCTGTCAGCCGCCCCTCGGTGGGAGACATCCAGCAGGAGCATGAATTCCTGCGCAGCGACCGCTGGCCCTGGTACCTTGCCGCCATCGCCGGGCTTTTGTCCTCGTTCCTCGCCGTGGTGATGGGCAAGCAGCGTTCCATGGCTGAGGCCCATGCCGGGCTGGATGAGGTCCGCTGGGAGAACATCGACTGGACGCCCCCCAGGCTGGAGCTGTCCAACTTCCGCGTCCCCGGCAAGGTTTGCAAGGACCTCACCCGGCTGGAGGCCGCCTTCTATCTGGAGATACCTTTCCGTGACATAGTCAGCGCCCTGCTGCAGTCGCTCGTGAGCGACGGCTACCTGAAGGTGGTAAGCACTTCGCCCTTCATCATCAACGTGGTCCAGGTGCCGGATTACAACAAGCTGGACGAGTACGAGCGGTACTTCGTGGAGGCGGTGGGCAACGACGGTGTTCTTGACCAGGCGGAGCTCGAGGGCATGATGGACATGGCGGTCAGGAACATACAGCAGAAGGCGTGGGATTGCGACATCGAGGCGACCCAGGCCCACTACCGTTCGCTGATCGGCGAGTTCGAGCGGGAGAAGCGCGAAAGCGCGGCCCGTGAGCGCGGCTACCGGGAGGACGAGTACGACACCTGGTACTGGTGGTACTACAACGGCTACCCCGGGCGCCATCACGCCTACGTCTATGACCGCGACCCCTGGGCCTACCGTTCACAGCTTCCGGTGGAGACCGACCATCTGACCCAGGGGCATATCGATACGGCGCTGGCCAGCGGCATCAATGCCTGCCACGATGCCTGCCACTCCGCCTGTCATTCAGCCTGTCATTCAGCCTGCCACTCAGCCTGCCATTCAGCCTGCCATTCGGCCTGTGTCAGCGGCGGTTCCCACTAGGAGCTCCATGCCTGCGACCATGAGCAAACCAGACAGCAGAGTGATGAAAAGAGGCCGCCGGACGGAGGGCGCCGACCTAAAGTGGGTCGACGCTTTTATCGACCGCATCAGGCCATACGTCACCGTGAGGGAGCAGGATGCAGTCCTGATCAAGATGCCCAACCAGGCGTTCCGCCTGAACAGGACGGGGGTGCAGGTTATGAGTTTCCTGCTCGGCGGCGGCGGGGTGGATGACCTGCTGCGGCAAGCCGGCGCGGACAAGGCCGGAGAAGTCGCTCTCTTCCTCGACGCGGTGAAGCGCGGACTGGAAGGTTCCCTGCTGGAGACGGATCCATCTCCCGCCGTCGATGTCAAACCCCTGGAGCTTAATTTCTCGTCGCTGCCGGTCCTCGCGGAGATCGCCTTGACGGACCGCTGCAACCTGCGTTGCGTCTTTTGTTACGCCGGTTGCCCTTCCATCCCGGCGGCAAGCGGCAAAGGGCGGGAATTGTCACAGACAGAAGTGCGGCGGCTGATAGACCGGGTGCGCGGTGAGGCCCAGGTGCCGTCGCTCAGCTTTACCGGCGGGGAGCCGACCCTGAGGCACGACCTGCCGGACCTCGTGGCATATGCCGCCCGCATCAAGGGGATGAGGGTGAACCTGATCACCAACGGCACACTCGTCACTCCCGGGCTGGCAGGCGCCCTCAGGAGGGCGGGCCTGGCTTCAGCACAGGTCAGTATCGAAGGCGCGACAGCCGCCACCCACGACGCCGCCACAGGGGTGGCGGGCTCGCATGAGCGCAGCATCGCAGGTCTTGAGAACCTGGCAGCCGCCGGCGTGCGCGTCCATGCCAACACCACCATCAACCGCCTCAACCTGCATGAGTGTGTCAGCATGCCCGGCCTGGCCGTGGCCCTCGGGCTCGACAGGTTCAGCATGAACCTCGTCATACCCGCCGGCGCCGCCGCAGCGAACCACAGCCAGCTCGTCCGCTACGAGGAGCTGGGGCCGGTGCTCGAGGGGGTGATGGCTGCCAGCCGTCGGCACGGGGTCGAGTTCATGTGGTATTCACCGACACCCCTGTGCCTGTTCAACCCGATCGCGAGGGGGCTGGGCAACAAGGGGTGCAGCGCCTGCGACGGCCTGCTCTCCGTGGACAGCTCCGGCGGAGTGCGGCCCTGCTCGTCCTGGGATGAGACGGTGGGGAGCCTGCTGACAGGGGGATTCGAGGAAGTATGGGGGAGCGCCCGGGCAAGGGCGTACCGCGCCAAGTCCCTGGCTCATCCCGGCTGCCGGGAGTGCGACAGCTTCAGCGCCTGCAACGGAGCCTGCCCCCTCTACTGGGGGCACTTCGGTTTCAGCGAGCTGGAACGTCATGGCGTTGCTGCGGCACGGCGCAAGGCGGGTGGCCCCGGGCATCAGGAAGCCGTGCCAGCGGGGAGGGAGCAGGTGAGGTCGCGATGACGGGAGTTCGTCAGCAGGGAGTGGACCGGCACGGTCTGATAGTCTTTCTCGTCTGGCAGTCCCTGGCATATGGTGCGCGCATGACCCTCAGTATCCTGCTGGTTTTAACGGGGCTGGCGATACAGGTCTTCACCGGGTCGTTCCTGACGGGGGCGCCGCTGCTTCTGGCTGGGAACATCCTGCTACTGGTGCGCGGCTACGATAACCGTGTCGATGTGAAGGGCTTCCGGCCGGGGGTGGACTGGCAGAAGGTCGAGCGCGCAAGGCTCGACGAGATTCTCAGGCTCGACGAAGGCATCCGCCGCTGGGACCGCAGCGTCCTTGACGTGACTAATCTCCTCGGTGCGGCAGCCCTGCTCCTGACCGCCCTTGCCCTGGGCGCTGCCGCGTTGCTGCTGCCGTCTTTCGGCCGCATCATCGCCCTCGATGCCATGGTGCTGCTCTTGCCCCACTGGTTCACGGGCATTCGCCGCATCCTGCGCCTGCCACAGGTGGTCGTTCGGGCGGAGGCCCTGGCGCAGGTCCTGGATGCCTCGGACGAGCTGGTCTCCGCAGCCGATACGATCGACATCCTGATGCTGCTCAAGGGCAGCGAGGTCCGGGTCCCGGACGATGTCAAGTTCAGGGTATCGTTCGTCGGCCAGGACCCGCGCTTCCTCGGCCTTTACGGGCAGGTAGTCATCAACACCGTGCAGGGCAAGTCCTACCCGTACTTCTACACAGTGCTGGTGGCGGAGAAGGGTTATGGTCTCAAGGAGACGGATGAGAGCTTCACGCCGCCGGGTAACATCGTCCATGAATACGGAACGGACAACGAGGTCGAGTTCATCGTCGTCAGGCAGAAGACCACCAGGAATTCCGGCTACCACACGAAAGGGGCCGACGCCATAGCCATATTCTTCAGCGGCTGCGGCCTTGCCCGCGAGGCAGCGTTCCCGCAGAAAAAGGTTTGAGATCCGGAGGATCATGATAGAAACAGACAATTGATCACACGATACCCTGAGAGGAAGAAATGGGGGATTTTCCTGATATCGGCTGGACCCCTATTCGGTTATACTTACACCTCAAATATGGATACATATCAACGATGATTACTTTAACTATTACGATAAGTATCGTCGTGTATGGTCCGACAGGGCCTGTATCGGTTGCCTGCCGGTGAACAGGCGAAAAAAGAGCCAAGG
Source organism: Gaiellales bacterium (assembly GCA_003599855.1). Lineage (GTDB taxonomy): Bacteria > Actinomycetota > Thermoleophilia > BMS3ABIN01 > BMS3ABIN01 > SURF-19. The sequence continues at coordinate 42,433 of QZKG01000002.1, forward strand.
GGAGCAGATGAAAAGTACTCAGACGCTTGAAGCTGGAAGCACTCCGGATGAAAAGGGAACCGTGGCGG
>QZKG01000002.1:47500-48755 GCA_003599855.1 Gaiellales bacterium
CTGTAGAGCACTGTTTGGGCTAGGGGCCCCACCAGGTTACCGAACTCAGACAAACTCCGAATACCATAACTTAAGAGCATGGGAGTCAGACTGCGTGGGATAAGCTTCGTAGTCGAGAGGGAAACAGCCCAGACCATCAGCTAAGGCCCCTAAATACTGACTAAGTGGAAAAGGATGTGCGAATGTCCAGACAACCAGGAGGTTGGCTTAGAAGCAGCCATTCCTTTAAAGAGTGCGTAACAGCTCACTGGTCAAGTGTTCGTGCGCCGATAATTCAACGGGGCTCAAGTCAGTTGCCGAAGCTATGGAAGCGCAGCTTGCTGCGCTTGGTAGGAGAGCATTCCGTTGCGTTTGAAGCGGCGGCGTAAGCCAGCCGTGGACGCTACGGAAGAGAGAATGCCGGTATGAGTAACGAAAGGGAAGCGAGAAACTTCCCCACCGAATGCCCGAGGTTTCCTGGGCAATGCTAATCAGCTCAGGGTAAGCCGGGACCTAAGCCGAGGCCGAAAGGCGTAGGCGATGGACAACGGGTTGATATTCCCGTGCCACCATCTTGCGTTTGACCGATGGGGGGACGCGGTAGGGTAAGCAGACCCTGGCGATGGTCGACCAGGGACAAGCGAGTAGGGCGGCTCTTAGGCAAATCCGGGAGCCATTCAGCCTGAGACGCGATGTCAGCCGAAAACTTGCAGTAGGCGAGCTGCTGAACCCATGCTGCCAAGAAAATCCTCTAGGGAGTAATGATGGTGCCCGTACCGAAAACCGACACAGGTGGGCAGGTAGAGAATACCAAGGTGATCGAGAGAACCCTCGTTAAGGAACTCGGCAAAATAGTCCCGTAACTTCGGGAGAAGGGACGCCCCGTTAGCGTGACGGAGACTTGCTCTCCTGAGCGCGAAGGGGCCGCAGTGACCAGGCCCAAGCGACTGTTTACCAAAAACACAGGCCTCTGCTAAGTCGCAAGACGACGTATAGGGGCTGACGCCTGCCCGGTGCCGGAAGGTTACGTGGAGAGGTTAGCCCTCGGGCGAAGCTTTGAAACTAAGCCCCGGTAAACGGCGGCCGTAACTATAACGGTCCTAAGGTAGCGAAATTCCTTGTCGGGTAAGTTCCGACCTGCACGAATGGCGTAACGACTTGGGCACTGTCTCAACGAGGGACTCGGTGAAATTGTAGTATCGGTGAAGATGCCGATTACCCGCGATAGGACGGAAAGACCCCGTGAACCTTTACTGCAGCCTGATATTGGAGTTTG
>QZKG01000072.1 GCA_003599855.1 Gaiellales bacterium
CTGATCATGGTCGTTAAAACTCCCGCGTAAGCCACGTCGCCGATGAGGATGAAGCCGGTCAGGACGCCGTCCTTGAGCACCAGCCGTCGGAAAATCTTGTCGGCGGGACGCCGCTCCAGGACCGTAAGCCCCTCTCCCCCGCGCGTGTTGCCGGCTCCTATCATCTGCAGGCCGTAGAACTCGGCGGAGTTCATGCCGACGCCGCCGCTGTAGATCGCTGGCGCGCCTGCCATGTTCAGCCCGGCCACGCGTCCCTGCTCGCAGGCCGCCGGCCAGATGGCGCAGATGCGCGTGCCGCCGTTGACGAGATCCGGTACCTGGGCCACGTCGCCGGCGCTGTAGATGCCGGGTCTGTTTGTTTGCATGCGGCCGTCGGTGATGATGCCGAAATCAGTCTCGATGCCGCTGCCTTCCAGCAGCGCCGTGTTGGGGATGACACCCATCCCCACGATGACCATCTCGCAGGGGATCTCATCGCCCGCGCTGGTCCTGACGCCGCGGACGCGGCCGTCCTCGCCGAGGACCTCCTCGATGCTGGTCTCCACCCGCACGTCCACCCCGTTCTCGCGGAAATGTTCCTGCATGATGGCGGCGGCCTCGCCGTCCAGGAGCTGTGATAGCACCGACGGCATGATCTCGATCATGTGCATGGCCTCTACCGATCCCACATGGCGCAGCGCGTCCATGGCCTTGGCCGTGACGAGGCCGCCGCCGCAAAGGACCACCCTGCGAGTGTTCTCCAGGTGCGTCAGGATGGCGTCGGAGTCAGCCAGGGTGCGCAAGCAGAAGACGCCCTCGAGATCGGCCCCGGGCACTGGCAGCCTGCGGGGCGAGCCGCCCGTGGCGACCAGGAGCCTGTGGAAGGGGATCGATCCACCCCCGTCCATGACGACGCGCGATCCAGCGGCGTCGATGGCGGCCACCCTTTCGCCGAAACGGGTTTCGGCGCCGATCCGATCATAGAAATCGTACGGCCTCAGCCAGAGCTGGTCGCGCGTCACCTTGCCGCCGAGGAGATAAGAGGTCAGTGGCCGGCCGTAGGCAGCGTGGGGCTCGTCGGCGACAATAGTGAGTGGCGCTTCCCGGTCATGTTCCCTGATGGCCTCAGCCGCGGCGATGCCGGCGGCGCTGTTGCCTATGATGACATAGCCGTCCTGGGCATCCTTGTCTATAGCCAGCGGGCGCATCAACGGTCCTCAGCTCCCCTTCCGTCAGTCAGGGCGATAGCCGCGGCCGCCTGGCGGCGGCTCTCGCCGGCGAAAAGCAGCGCGTCGCTGATGGTGAGCGCGCCGCGGCGGCAGGAGGATACACAGGCGGGGGTCACGCCGGGATCGCAGCCGTCGCACTTGAAGGCCTTGTGCTCGATGCCGACGGGCTCGATGGCCCCGAAGGGGCAGACCATGATGCACATGCCACAACCCATGCAGCGGCTGTAGTCGGTCCTGACAAAAACGCCATCCCTGCGGCGGCAGCCGGTCATGCAGGCCGCGGCGCAGGGCGCCACTTCGCAGTTATGGCAAAGGACGGGCGTGTGCCCTCCTTCCTCGCTGATGACCTTGATTCGCGGCACCGGGTCGCCCTGATGGACTGCAGCCACCGTGCCGGCGCAGGCCTTCACGCAGTCGCCGCAGCCGTCGCAGAGCTCCGGATGGGCGATCACTTCAGCGCCCACCGGGCCGGTCATCGTATTCATCATTCCCCGCACCATCCTGCCGCGGGGGCTTTGGCATTCATCCATGGCACCATACCTATTAAGACTTAGATGATTATATAAGTATTGCCGGATGCTTCCAATAACTATTTGCGGTGGGATGTTGCAGTTTTAGAGGATGGGACCGGGTCACGTGCGGCAGGGAGAAAGCAACTCTCAGCGCCGGCTGGAGAAGAATTCCCTGAGGACGGCAGCGCTTTCGTCCGCCAGGACGCCCGGGGTCACTTCAGTGTGGTGGTTGAGGCGCTCGTCGCGGGTGATGTCGTAGAGAGTGCCGGCGGCGCCCGCCTTGTCGTCGCTGGCGCCGTAGACCAGCCGTTCGATGCGGGCCTGGTAGATGGCTCCGGCGCACATGGGGCAGGGCTCGATGGTAACGTAGATGGTGCAGCCGGGGAGCCGCCAGCCTCCCAGTCTCCGGGCTGCCTGGCGGATGGCGATCATCTCGGCGTGGGCGGTGGGGTCCCCCCTCTCCTCGCGTTCGTTTCCGGCTGCGGCGATGATCCCGCCGCCGTGCTCGATGACCGCGCCCACGGGCACCTCGCCGCGCGCCGCCGCCCGGCGGGCCTCTTCCAGGGCCTGCTGCATAAACCTCAAGTCTGCCGCAGAGGCCGGGGTCATGATGCGCGAACCGCCGGGGCTGCTTCTGCAGCTGTTGGCTGATGACCGCGACGCATGGAATCTGATAGTATTCCCTCAACCTGGACCACGAACAGGAGGGGATCAAAGATGGAAGAAAGCAAGGGAGGGTCCTTCGGGGCGTTGTTCGATTTCTCTTTCAGCAGCTTTGTCACGCTCAAGCTCATCAAGGTCATCTATTTCATCGTCTTCATCCTGGCGGTACTGGCCGCCATCGGGGTCATAATCGTCGGCTTCCAGCAGAGCTCCACCATGGGCCTGGCGGCGCTGCTGCTGTCGCCGGTACTGTTCCTCGTCTACATCCTCGCCGCCCGCGTCTGGCTGGAACTCATCGTCGTCCTCTTCCGCATTGAGGAGAACACCAGGAAAGACTAAAGGCCCTGTTCGGGAGCCGTGTGCGGGCTTGAGGGCTTCAAGCTGGCGCGCCCGACAGGATTCGAACCTGTGACCTTTTGATTCGTAGTCAAACGCTCTATCCGGCTGAGCTACGGGCGCGCGGTGCCTGTGACGCCGCCGGGCATATCCAGGCCAAGGGAAAGTATACCTGAAAAGAGCGCTGATACGAAACGCGCACACCTGCCAGGACTCGATGACGCTGCCAGCGGTTTGGCAGCCGGGAATACGGTTAGAACAAGCGGTAGCTGCAACCTGATCTGTCGTCGGCAACGGGAGGATGTGAGGACCATGGTCAAGGAGTTCAAGGAATTCGTACTGAGGGGCAACATGCTCGACCTGGCGGTGGCGGTAGTGATCGGGGCGGCGTTCGGGGCGGTGATCACATCCCTGGTGACCAACATCATCACGCCGGTCATCGGCGCCATCGGCGGGCAGCCGGACTTCTCCGGGCTGACCTTCACCATCAACAAGAGCATCTTCACCTATGGCGCCTTCATCAACTCGGTGATCGCTTTCCTGATCATCGCGGCGGCCCTCTTCTTCGTCGTCATCAAGCCCGTCAATGTGGTGATGTCACGCCTGAAGAAGGAGGAGCCGGTGGACGAGACCATGCGCAAATGCCCTGAATGCGTGGCGGAGATCCCCAAGGAGGCCAAACGTTGCATGTATTGCACGGTGGAAGTGGGTCCTGCGGCCTGACCGGGCCACGACAGTAAGGTCTGGCGGAGAGGGAGGGATTCGAACCCTCGAAGGAGGTCTTTACCCCCTTAATCGCTTAGCAGGCGATCGCCTTCAGCCGACTCGGCCACCTCTCCGGATTTGATTGTGACCAGCACCCTGGCGGGTCTTGTGGACGCGGGACTCCCGGCGCCGCCTCATCCCGGCTCACTAGTGGATTCTAGAGAGTTTGGCGGCGGAAATCCAGCAGCCCGGAAGCTGGTAGAATCTTGTGTAGGGATAATGCTCACCCGGATCGATTCCAGGGAACGGGAGCTGAGGACGGGAGCGGGAAGTGACGGCCGTTACCAGGATACTGCTTATCGTTATCATCATCATGTCGCTCGCCGGCATGGTGGATGCGGGCTATGCCGCCAGGCTCCACTATGACGCCGGCGATGACTCCTTCTGCAATTTCGGGCCGCAGTTCAACTGTGATGTCGTCAACACCAGCAAGTATGCTGCCATACTGGGGGTGCCGGTGGCGGGGATCGGCTTCGCCGGGTACCTCCTCTTCGCAGCGCTCTCGGTTTCGCTCCTGAAAGGCTTCGATCTGCGGGGGCTGGCTTCGCCGGCGCTGGTCGCGGCGGCGGCCCTCGGAACCGGCTTCTCCCTCTACCTCACCTACGTGGAGTTCTTCATCCTGGAGACTGTCTGCATCCTCTGTGTCATCTCCCAGGCGCTGGTGATCCTTATCCTGGCGGCCGCGATCGCAGTTACTGTGCTGTCGAGACGGGCAGGCGGCGCAAGGGTCTGAACGGCGCTGCGTTCGGGTTTGCGCTGCATGAGTCAGCTCCGTGAGGGAGCCCGTCAGGGGAATGGCCGTTTGGCCGTGCATCAGCCCGCCACAGGGACAGCTTCGGCAGAATCCTCAGCTGTCAGGCCCGGCCAGGTCCGCAGGGTCCCCCTGGGATGGGACGGATCCGGCTCCATCCGCCGGGGCGCCGGCGGCTTGCTCGGCGGCGATGTCGGCGGCCTCTTCCTTTTCGCGCGCCCGCGCCACCCTCTCCTTGGCGACTTCACTGTCGATGCTGAACGACTCTTCGATCCCGAAGGCGTAGTTGAGGTAACGGATGGCGAACTTCATCAGCTCCAGTTCGTCATCCCTGATGCGGTCCTGGGTCTGCTGGTCGATGAGGATGACCTTGAGGAAGTCGCTCTCGAAGACATAGCGGCGGAAGCGGTCGAGGTCGTAGCTGGCCAGGAAGAAGAGCGCCTGGCGGGTCTCGTCCATGTCCCGGCTGTGCTCGCCCTGGCGCATGAAGAGGTCCTTCCAGCGGCGGTGCATCTCATCGTAGTGGGCGGCGTCCTGGTTCTCGCGCCACTCGGCGATGGTCCAGGTCCTCTCCCCTTCTTCGAAACCCTTGCAGTGCGGCTCCCTGATGAGCATGAAGAACTCGTCGTTGACGATCTCGCCGTCCTTCTCGATGCGGTGGACCGCCTGGCCCACGGGGTAGTAGCGGCACATGGATGGGCGGTCGGTGTAGATGCTGCAGCCCTCAGGCGTGACGAAGGGGCAGCTGCGCTTCTCGTTCTCCTCCATGCGCAGGAAGAGCTGCGGCAGGCCGGTCTTCTCCTCGATGGCGGAGCGCGTGTACTTCTCGACGAAATCGGTGGACGACAAATCCAGGCGCTGCTTCATCCTCAGCACGTCGTAGGGCGTGAGCATGATGTCGATGTTGTTGCAGCAGGCGGTGAAGCAGGATACCCCCGGGTGGCACTCGAAAGTCATCCTCGATTCCAGGGTCAGGCGCGTCTCCTGCACCGGCCCGCCGTCGCGCAGGCTGGAAAGATTCTCTTCCAGGTCGGGGAGTGATTCCTTTTTTTCTTCTTCCTCAGTCATGACCTTATGATAGCTGATTTGCGGCGACGCTGTCGGCGGCGCCCCGGCAGAGAAAAACCGGCGCCGCCGTCAGGCAGCGCCGGTCGGTTATCACTTATGTCCTACGCTACGCCGGTGTCCCGGCCGGTAGCCCGGGCGAACACGAGGGCGACCATCCTGTAGACCATGTGCGCCATCTTGGAGAAAGGCATGTACATGAACAGGAACAGGACGCTGATGAGGTGTATCGCATAGACCGGATAGGCGAGCGCGGCCACGTCGGCGACTCGCAGGACCTCGGCGCCGATGCCGGTCACCATGATGATGTAGATCGTGATGATCAGGCTCCAGTCGAAGTAGCTGCCGATGCCCACCCGCTCCGCGTGGTTGAAGCGGTAGATGAGCACCATGGTGATGCCGATGATGCCCGCGGCGGCGCTGATGTTGCCCAGCCACTTGATCGGGTTGGTGAACGGGAACGGCGAGTGCCAGCCGACGATGTAGAAGTAGACCACCGCCCATGCGGTTGTCAGGAACAGCCCCACGAACGAATAGAACACCAGCAGGTGGGCATTGGCCCGGTCCTCGGTCTCGTCGCACTCGCGGAACCGCTTGTGGGTCAGGAACTCCGACAGCGTCGGCCCGATGTTGCTCAGGAACGAGCCGGGCTTCGCTCCGCCGCTGGCCTCGTGGTTCCTGACCATGTCCCTCCAGTACTTGCGCGCCCCCAGGAAGAACAGCAGGCCCGAGAAGAGGAAGAAGAACGAGAACATGGGGTCGATGGCTTTGCTGGTGGCCATGAACTCGGAGTAGACGATCTCGCCGTCGTGGCCCCGGGGTATCTCGCCGAAGCTGCCCTGGGCAGCCAGCGCGATGATTATGATGATGGTCGGTATGATGGCCAGCAGGAGCGTCCCGCCCAGGTTGCCGGCGGCCTTGGCGATGCCCGCCACCGAGTAGTTGGAGATGGTCATCTTGGCGATGGCCTGCATCACGGTGCCCGGCTTGGCGTCGCGGGGACACTGGGCGATGCAGTCGCTGCACTGATGGCAGAGCCAGATGTCGGGGCTGCCCATCAGCTTGTCCTTGAGGCCCCACTGGGCGTACTGCATCTCCTTGCGCGGGAACGGGTGGTCGTCCGGCGTCACGTTGCAGACCACGGAGCAGGTAGCGCACTGGTAGCACTTCTTCAGGTCACTGCCGCCCGAGTTGACGATATCCCTGACGAAGCTGATGTCCGGCCTCAAGGGCTCAGCCTCCACCGCGGCCGGAGCGGCCGCTACGGCTTCCCCGGCTTCTTCGCCGGCGCCCTCTTCCCCGCCCTCGGCGGCTTCGCCTTCCACGCCGCCGGCTGCGGCGCCTTCTTCGGTCCCTTCGGTCGCCACGGCTGCCGCTTCAGTGGCCTCAGCGGACTCTTCAGTCGCGGCTTCGGCGGATTCGTCGGCCGCGTCAGCCTGGCTGTTGTCTACGGTGTCTTCAGCCATGTCTCCCTCCTAGAATCCCTTGAACGGGTTAGGACCGAAGCCTTTCAGTTCCTCGGCGAAGTCGTCGAGCATCTGCGGCAGTTGATCCCACTCATTGATTGACAGTTGCACCTGCTTGACGCGCTCGGCCTCCAGCATCAGCCGGCTGAGGGTCTCCTGGACCTTGCCAAGACGCTCGCTGCACATCTCGCTGCCCTTGATGAAGTGGCACTGGTAGTCGTCGCCGTGCTTGCAGCCGATGAGCATGATGCCCTCGACGCCGGCTGAGAGCGAGTCGGCGATCCAGACCAGGTTGGTGCCGCCGAGGCAGCGCAGGTTGATGAAGCGGTAGAACGGGTTGAGCTGCAGCCGGTTGATGCCGGCGATATCCAGCGAGGGGTAAGCGTCGTTCTCGCAGATGAGACAGATGATCCGCGGCTTGTCGTCCTCCTCCGGGACGTTCACCGACTTCATGGCGTCGGCGATCATGGGGACGCTGTAGTCCTTGAAGGAGATGATCTTCTGCGGGCAGGCGCCCATGCAGACGCCGCAGCGCCGGCAGCGGTAGGTGTTGGTCTTGGGTGTGCCCTTCTCGTCCTCGTCCAGCGTGCCGAAGGGACATTCCACCGTACAGCGCCGGCACTGGGTGCAGTTGGTGTAGTTGATCTCGGGGAAGGTCATGTCGCCCACGCGCGGGTGGACCGACTTGCCCTGAGCCGCCAGCTCCAGGCACTGGATCGCCTTGAGGGCGGCGCCGCCAGCGTCTGCTTCGGACTGCATCGAAGTCATCGGCGCCCTGACGGTGCCGGCGGCATAGATGCCGGTTCGGCGCGTCTCGTAAGGGAAACAGACGAAATGCGAGTCAGGGAAGCCATAGCTGAGATAAGGCATCTCCGGCCCCTGGCGGTACTTCAGCTTGAGGATGTGCGGGTCGGCGATCACTTCCTTGATGATGCCGTCCTGGGTCTCGGTCTCTTTCCACTCGCCGACGTAGTCGGGGGTCAGGTCGTTGACAATCTTGCCCTCGGGCAGCATGTTGGTCACCATGCCGGCGGCCAGCACCAGCATGTCGGCCTCGAAGACCACCTTCTCGCCCAGCATGGTGTTGTCGATGGTCACGGCTACGCCGCCGTCCCCGGATTCCTCGATGGAGACGACTTCGCCCTTGGTGAGCATCACGCCGGGGTTGTTCTGGGCGGCCTCGTAGAAGCTCTCGTAGAGGCCGGGCGTGCGCATGTCCTTGTAGATGATATAGGCCTCGGCGTCCTTGTCGCTCTCGGTGACGTAGACGGCCTGCTTGAGCGAGGTCAGGCAGCAGACCGAGGAACAGTATGGCAGGTGCTCGGCGTCACGCTGGCCGGCGCACTGCAGGAATGCCACTTTCTTCGCGGTCTTGCCGTCGGGGCGGACGATCCTGCCGTCGTTGGCAGCGACGATCTCCTCCATCTGGGTGTTGGTGACGACGCTGCCGATGCGGCCGTAGCCCAGGTGCTCCAGCTTCTCGGCCTCGTAGGGCCTCCAGCCGGCTGCCAGCACGATGGCGCCCACGTCGAGGGTCTCCTCACTGCCGTTGGAACTCACGGTCACCTTGTACTGTCCCGGCTCGCCCTCGGTGGATGTGATCTCGGCGTTCAGCAGCACGTTGATCCTGTCGCTGGCATTCACCGCTTCGATCTTGTTCGACACGTCGGACGGGCCGATGTCGGTGAACGGCGGCGTGGTGGGAAGCACCTTGCGCATCCTGGCTGCCCAGCCTCCCAGCTGGCCTTCCTTTTCCACCAGGATGACGTCGTAGCCTGCTGCGACCGATTCCAGCGCCGTGTTGAGGCCGGTGACGCCGCCGCCCACGACCAGGACGCTCCTGGTCAGGTCGGTGACCGCCGGCTCCAGCCTGCTGGTCTTGGCGGCGCGGGCCAGGCCGATGCGCAGCTGGTCCTCGGCCATCATCTGGGTGTTCTCGTTGTTGGGTTCGTGGGTCCACACCACCTGCTCGCGCAGGTTCACCCGTTCGGTGATGTAGTGCAGCGGGTCCCAGCTGAAGGCGTCGGTGTTGACGCGCATGGAGCAGGCGGCGATCACCATGGTGTTGACGCCCTCGTTGTTGATGTCGCTGTTGATCATCTCGACGCCCTCGTGGCTGCAGAGGAACTCGTGGGTCTTGACGACCTCAGCCTTGCGCGCCGCCGCGGCCTTCTCCAGCGCCTCGATGTCGAGGGAGTCGCCGATGTCGCAGCCGGTGCAGATATACGCGCCGATCTTCTGCTTGTACTCTTCCTTGGGTTCTTCCGCCGGGGTCTGCTCGGCGGCTGTCTCTTCAGCGGTATCAGACATTGGACACCTCCCGTACCGTCTGCATGCATTTCAGCGCCGCTCCCGTGGCGCCCTGTACCGACTCGGCCACGTCGCTGGGGCGGCGTGCCACGCCGGCGGCGTGGATGCCGTCAGCGGAAGCGCCCGCATCGATGAAACCGTTCTTCTCGAGGACAGCGCTGGCAGGCTTGTCGCTGACTGCGGCGGGCTCCATGCCGGTGGCAAGCACCACCATGTCGAAGCGTTCCTCCACCTTGCCGCTGCCGAAGACGTCCTCGAGGGTGACGATGACATCGCCGGTGGCGCTGTCCTCCTCGATCTTGGCGACCTTGCCCTTGCGCATGGTCACTTTCTCGTCCTCCTGCAGCTTGCGCAGGAAGTCCTCATACTTGCCCGGGGCCCTCAGGTCGATGTAGAAGATGGTCGCCTCGGCGTCCTCGGGGTATTTCTCGCGGATGTAGGTGGCCTGTTTCAGTGAGGCCATGCAGCAGACAGCGCTGCAGTATTCCAGGTTGTTGCGGTCGCGGCTGCCGGCGCACTGGGCGAAGGCGATCTTCTTGACTTCCTTGCCGTCCGAGGGCCTGACGATCGCGCCCTTGGTGGGGCCGTTGGGCGCCGCCATCCTCTCCATCACCATGTTGGTGACGACGTTGGGGATGGTGTCGGCGTTGAGGTTCTCTATCTTCGAGGCGTCGTAGGGGTTCCAGCCGGTGGCGTAGACCACGTTGCCGGCGCTGACCTCCACCGTCTCGGGCTGCATCTCCAGGTCGATGGCGCCGTACTTGCAGACCTTGACGCACTCGGCACAGGCGCTGCCCTTGCAGACGCTCATGTCGATGACGTAGCGCATGGGGAACGCCAGCTCGTGGGGCAGGTAGATGGCCCTGGTCTTGTCGAGGCCGAAGTTGTACTCGTTATCCCGCTCAACGGGGCATACTTTCACGCATTCGCCGCAGGAAGTGCACTTCTCGTTGACGTAGCGGGGGTTCTTCCTGATGCTGACCTTGAAGTCGCCGGCGGCGCCGGAGACGCTCTCCACTACCGCTTGCGTGTGGTAGCTAACCTTGGGGTTGTTCCTGATCCTGCGGAAGTTGATCTCGAGGCCGCAATAGGGCGGGCAGAGCTTGGGGAAATATCTGAAAAGCTGCGATACCCTTCCGCCCAGGTACGGGTTCTTCTCCACTATCACCGCCTCAAGGCCGGCCTCGGCGGCTTCGACTGCTGCCGTCGTGCCGCTGATGCCTCCTCCGACTACTATGACATCCTTGTCAGCCATTGGTCCTCCTCCAAAGAAGATCTGATCTTGGCGGATATTTGATTTTGGATATTGGATATTGGACCTTTCTTCCTGCTTGCCCTGATGGTCTGGACCTGGTCTGGCGCCTGGCGCCGATCCAATGTCCAATATCCAACGTCTAACATCCGGTTAATCATTCTGAGGGCGGGGTAAGCCTGGTGGCTTACCCCGCCCGATGACGCTATTCTCGAATCGCGCTGTTGCCGCTGACTTAAGCCGGCGTCGGCGCTTCGACGAGCTGCACGTACGGCACCTTCTCGATGTTCCACTCGTGAGTGTCCGGGTTGACCGTCGAGTTGGTGAAGGTCTTCCAGTTCTCGTCGTCGATGCCCGGGTAGTCGCCACGGTAGTAGTAACCGGGGTAACGGGACTCTTCGCGGAACAGGATGTGGCGGGCGTGCGCCTCGGCAGCCCAGATGCGGTGGTAGTTCTCCCAGCAGCGGAGCAGCTCGTGGAGGTCGGCCGCGGCGAGGTGCTGCGAGTCCTCCTTGAGGATCTCGAGCTTCGCGAGGCCAGTCTCCAGCAGCGTCTTGCTGGTCTTGTACATGGTGGAGACGCCACCGACGTACTCGTCCATGATCTTCATCAGACGGAACTGCAGCATCCGCGGACGGATGTAGTTCGGGTTCACGTCGACGTTGTCAGGGGCGGTGGTGTACGCCTTGTGCTTGGCGTAGATCTCCAGCGGCAGGTACATCTCGGCCACCAGATCGTCCACGCTCTCCTTCAGCGAGGGGCTGTAGTCAGCATGGTCGAGGCACCAGGCCACCATGGCCTTGCCGGCGATCCTGCCTTCGGCGTGCGAGCCGGAGGAGAACTTGTGGCCGGAAGCGCCGACCACGTCGCCGGCCATGAACAGGCCGTTGACGGTGGACATGCGGTTGTAGCCCCAGGCCCACTCGTCGGGAGCGCCCGGGATGTCGCCAGGGCCGCTCACCCAGAAACCGGCACAGCCGGCGTGGGAGCCGAGCAGGTACGGCTCGGACGGCATCAGCTCGGACGGGGTCTTGTCGGGCTCGACGTCGTCGGCCGCCCACAGGCCCGCCTGGGCGATGGTCATGTCGAGGAAGTCCTCCCAGGCCTCAGCCTCGAGGTGCTTGATCTGCTTCTCGTCCATGGTCTCCGCCAGCTTCTGCATCGCCTTGTCGGTGTGCATGATGATGGGGCCGTTACCGGCGGCCATCTCGATCATGGCAGCGTGATTGCGCAGGCAGGTGCCCATGGGGTTGTCGTACGGAGCGAACTCGTCGTGGACGAGGTCGGCGTGCTTGACGCAGTAGTCCTCGCCGAGGCCGTTGGTGGCCTGGGCCTTGAAGAAGAGGAACCACGCGCCGACAGGGCCGTAGCCGTCCTTGAAGCGCATCGGTACGAAGCGGTTCTCCATCAGGGTCATGGTCGCACCGGCCTGGGCGCCCATGGCGTAGCCGGAGCCGGAGTTCCACACCGGGAACCAGGCGCGGCCCATGCCCTCGCCCACGGAGCGCGGACGGAAGACGTTCACGGCGCCGCCGGAGCCGTTGAGCACGGCGTTGGCCTTGAAGACGTAGACCTTGTTCTCACGGGTGCTGAAGCCGATGGCGCCGGCGACCCGGTTGGGCTCGTTGGCGTCCAGCAGCAGCCTCGTGCAGAAGACACGCTCGAAGAGGTTCTCTGCCATGCCCGTGGCGGCCTTGTTGGTCTCCAGGGCCTTCTTGGCGACCTCGCCGACGATGGCCTTGTAGGACTCGCCGTTGATCATGATCTGCCACTTGCCTGAGTGACAGGGGGTGCCGCCGTCCTTGAGGCTGGCGATACCGGCGTCCTTCGCCTGGTGGCCGTCCATGGAATGGCCTTCGGCATCCTTCTTCCAGATGGGGAGTCCCCACTCCTCGAAGAGATGGATGGAATCGTCGACGTGACGACCGAGGTCCCAGACCAGGTCCTCGCGGATGATGCCCATGAGGTCGCCGCGCACGTAGCGGACGTAGTCCTCGCAGGTGTTCTGACCGATGTAGGTGTTGATGGCCGAGAGGCCCTGCGCCACAGCGCCGCTTCTCTCGACGGCGGCCTTGTCGACCATGACTACCTTGAGGCCCTTGGGGTTGGCCCAGGCACAGGCCTCGAAGGCTGCTCCGGCGCCCGCCATGCCGCCGCCCATCAGCAGGATGTCGCACTCGACTTCCTCGACGGCCGGCTTCTCGACGAACCGGAATTCATTGGTTTCTTTTTCCAACATTACTCTATCCTCCTTAAGCAGATAGCGTGTTAGCAGGCGGTCGGACCGGTGAAGAAGCCAGGCTTCTTGACGTCATCGTAGTTGGGCTCAGGCTTGCCGGCGTACGGGTCGACCGAGCCTTCCTCGGTGGTCCGGATGGGGAACTTGAAGCGCTTGAGGTTCCCGTTGCGGAACTTGATGGTCCACATGATCGAATCGGAGCTGCGCAGGGGGATGACCGCGGCGCCCAGCGGCGCGAAGTCAGCGTAGGCGCGGACCTCGATGGCCTGCTGCGGGCAGATCTTGACGCAGTTGTAGCACTCCCAGCACTGCTCGGGCTCCTGGTTGTGAGCCTTCATGCGCTCCGTGTCGAGCACCATCAGGTCGTGCGGGCAGATGTACATGCAGGCCGTCTTCTCCTGGCCTTTGCATCCGTCGCACTTTTCTGTCATAACGAAACTCGGCATTTAGCTCTCTACCTCCTTACTGATTTACATAGTGGTTTGACCTGGTTTTACACTCAGCTTTCAGGGCTTCTTTCCTGCACCCCCTCTCGACTCGCGATTATTGATGATGGAATAAGGGCTTGTGTCATCAGGCGTCTATCCCTCGGAGTATTTGTGGGTCTCGATCTTGACCTTGTCCTCCTCGGCGATGCCCTCGTAGTATGCCCGCAGGATCTTGAGGACCTCGGGGCGGCTGAAGTGCTCCGGCACTTCCTCGCCCTCGGAGAGCATCTGCCTGAGCTTCGTGCCGCTGAGGATCAGGCGCTCCTCCTTGCCGTGAGGGCAGGTCTTCATGGAAGCCATGCCGTCGCAGGCGCTGCAGTAGAAGGTCCAGTCGATCTTGAGCGGCTGGGTCTCCAGCGCGTCCTCGGGGATCTCATCGAAGATGTGGTGCGCATCGAAGGGGCCGTAGTAGTCGCCCACACCGGCGTGGTCGCGGCCGACTATCAGATGGCTGCAGCCGAAGTTCTGGCGGAAGAGAGCGTGCAGCAGGGCCTCACGGGGTCCGGCGTAACGCATGTCCAGAGGGTAGCCGCCCACGGTGATGGTGTCCTTGGCGTAGTAGTTGTCGATCAGCGTGTCGATGGCCGCCTGGCGCGTGTCCGCCGGGATGTCGCCGGGCTTGAGCTTGCCCAGCAGCATGTGGATGTAGCAGCCGTCGCAGATCTCGATGGCGATCTTGGTGAGGTACTCGTGGGAGCGGTGCATCGGGTTACGGGTCTGGAACGCCGCAACGGTGCTCCAGCCCTTCTCCTCGAAGAAGGCGCGGGCCTCGGCCGGGCGCATGTAGACGCCGGGATATTCGGTGGGGAAGGTTCCCTCGGAGAGGACCTTGATGGGGCCGGCCAGGTTGACGTCGGCCTGCTCCATGACCATCTTGACGCCCGGGTGTTCCGTCTCGGTGGTGCCGTAGACTTTCTGGCACTCGTGGGCCTTGTCGATGGCGTACTTCTCGGTGACCTTCATCGTCGCCATGGCCTCGCCGAACTCATCGGAGTAAAGGGTGATCTCGTCGCCCTCGCTGATGGAGTCCGCGGTGGCCTGGTCGGTGGAGACGGTTATGGGGATAGGCCAGAAGGTGCCGTCCGCCATCTGGAAGTTGTCGCAGACGCCCTGCCAGTCGGCCTTGGTCATGAAGCCATCCAGCGGCGTGAACCCGCCGATGCCCATCATGATGATGTCGCCGGTCTCGCGGGAGGTGATCTTCACCTGCGGCAACGCGGCCGCCTTCTCCTTCTCGGCCGCCAGCTCTTCGCCTTCCAGCAGCAGCGGCTTGAGTTTCTTCTCCTTGCCATGTGGGTTAACCAGTGCCATAACCGTTCCTCCTGTTAGTTTTGTGTCCCCCGGTTATCAGCTCTCGCGAATTAGCTGAGGCCTAAGGTTTCCTGTACGTTGGCGAAGATCTCCTCGATATCGCCGGCGCCGCTCACGGATTTTAAAATCCCCTTACCGCTGTAATAGTCGATAAGGGGAGCTGTCTGCTCTTCGTATACTTCGAGGCGCTTGCTGATGGTCTCTTCCCGGTCATCGTCGCGCTGGTAGAGCTCTCCACCACACTTGTCGCAGGCGCCTTCGCTTGCCGGGGCGCTGAAGTGGATGTTGTACATCTGGCCGCAGTCCTTGCAGGTGCGGCGGCCGGTGAGCCGTTTCATGAGGTCTTCGGTGGGTACGTCGACGCTGAGGGCCGCATCGAGGGGCATGCCCAGGTTCTCCAGCATCCCGTCGAGGGCTTCGGCCTGGGCCGTGTTGCGGGGGAAACCGTCGAGGATGTAGCCGTCCTTGCAGTCGTCCTGCCTGAGCCGCTCCTCAACCATCCCCAGGACCACGCTGTCCGGTACCAGCTCGCCCTTGTCCATATAGGACTTGGCTTCGACGCCGAGCGGGGTTCCCTCTCCCACCGCCGCCCGGAGCAGGTCACCGGTGGAGATCTGGGGGATTCCGTACTTCTCGATGAGCTTCTTGGCCTGCGTGCCCTTGCCTGCTCCCGGTGCGCCTAACAGTACTAGTCTCACATTCGCCTCCATTTATGGCATGAAACATCCCGGAGCCGGGAAAATTTTTTTTCCGCCCGCTCCCTTTCATATGTAAAAGAAATATTTTACGACGAAGCGACCCTTGCCACCGGCCGCGTTTCAGGCGTACGAGTCCCGGTTTTAGGGACAATAAAGCTGATGGCGCGTATAATTCAGGAGCTTATGCTTCCTGGGCGGCCGTGACGTTCCAGCACGATGCGGTTTCGTCTCAACTTACCTCTTGCGCACGGCCATGAGGATACCGCACGCGGTATTGTATACCGGGGGTAGTATTGTTGCAAGACGTGAAAGCCGCCCCGCCATTAATCTTTCTTATTAGTAGTATTAGACGGGAATCCGGGCTTGGTTCAGGCTTTCTGGCCGGCGGCGCCAGCTGCCTTTGGCCGCCCCCGATCGCCTATCGTGTCTTCCGGTCAAACGCAAGCCCAGGCCGGCACCAGGCCCCAGGATTCAGACAGGGCCCGCCTGAGGCCGTCGCGGTCAGGTTCGACCTGCCCCACAAGCTTCCAGAAGCGGGCTGAATGGTCCAGGTGAACGGTATGGCACAGTTCGTGCGCCAGCACGTAGTCCACCAGCCGCGGCTCCAGGAACAGCAGTTTGAGGTTGAGGCTGATGTCACCCGCCGGCGAGCAGCTCGCCCAGCAGCTCTTCTGGTTCCTCACCGAGAGTCCCCCGTAACTGAACCCGTGCCTGGCGGCGAGGAGGTCGAGCCTCTGTCCCAGCCGCAGCCGGGCCCGGCGGGCCAGCCAGCGCCTGAGCGCCCGGGTAGCCGCCCCGGTATCGAACGCGGCGCCGCTGAGGCGCAGGCGGCCGAAGCCGCTCTCCAAGACGCGCGCCGAGCGCGATCCTGTGGGCTTCAGCTCTAGCGACCAGGACTCCCCCACCGCCATCAGGTCTATGTGAGCGGGGATCACGACCGGCGGCAGTGCGGCCAGACGGCTCCGCTCCCGGGCGGCCCACGTCAGGGAGCGCTCTATCCAGGAGCGCCTGGCGCGGATGGCCTTGTCAACCTCCTCCGGGCGGCAGTGTCGGGGCACTGTCACGATCAGGCCGTCAGCGGGCGTGACCCGCAGGTTTATGTGCCGCGCCTGCGGGTGCACCCTGAGCCGGTAGGGCGTGTCCATGGCCGCATCCATCGCTGTCCTGTCATGGCTGGGGGTCATGGCATGCTGACAGGTCTATTCGTCCCGCATCTGCCTGAGCCCTGCCTGACCTTCCGGCTGGCATGCCCGCCTTCAGGCGTCATCCGCCCGGGAGCCTTCCACATGCAGCTCGGGAAGCCAGCCGAGCCAGCGGGGCAGGTACCAGTTCCAGTCACCCAGCAGGCGCATGGACGCGGGCACGACCACCGAGCGGATGATGGTGGCATCCAGGAGCACGGCCACGGCCATGCCGAACCCCATCTGCTGGAAGCTCACCAGGGAGCCGCTGGCGAAGCCCCCGAAGATGACCACCATGATCAGGGCCGCGCCGGTGATGATGCTGCCGGTGGAACGGATGCCGAAGGCCACCGAGCCTGTGTTGTCCCCGGTCTCCATGTAGCGCTCGCGGATGCGGCTGAGCAGGAAGACATGGTAATCCATGGACAGCCCGAAGAGGATGGCGAAGAGGAACAGCGGGATCCAGGCGTCGATGGTCTCCACCTGGTTGAAGCCGAAGAGCTCGTTGCCGTAACCCTTCTGGAAGACCAGCACCAAGAGGCCATAGGAGGCGAAGACCGACAGCAGGTTCATGATGATCGCCTTGACCGGCACCACCAGCGAACGGAAGACCACGATCAGCAGGATGAGGCTCAGGCCCAGCACGAAGCTTATGACGATGGGGCGGTACTGATCGGTGATGGCGTAGTAATCGAGGTTGAAGGCGATGTCCCTGCCGTCCTCCCCGGTGATGAGCACATCGCTGCCTGAGCCGGCGAAAGCCGCAGGCACGAACTCAGAGCGCACCCGCTCCACCACCTCGGTGGCCTGCCGCGAGGCGGGGTCCAGCGGTACCGGCGCATCGATGATGGCCGTATCGCGGGCGTCGTTCACCTGGACCGCCACGGGTCCGAAGGTCTCCGGCTCACCGGCCAGCATCCGCTGGTAATTCTCCATCGCCGCCTGCACCTCGGGAGAGTCGATTGGGCCGTCCACGACAGCCCGGACCTTGCCGGTGAAGGCGAAGGGGAAATCCTCCTTGAGCACCAGCGTGCCCGCGACCCCGGTGAGGTCATGGGGCAGGTCCTCTATCTTCCCCTGGCCGGTCTCGATGTCGAAGCTCGGCACGGCCAGCGAGACGAGCACGCCGACCCCTGCCAGCAGGCTGAGGACCGGGTGCTTCATGATGAAGCGCGACTCATGGTCCCAGAAGCCGCCATTCCGCCTCTGGGCGCGGCGGCGCAGGCGGCCGGCCAGAAGTGAGGCAGCGGCGGTCAGCAGCAGGAAGACCGGCGCCATGGCGATCAAAACCAGCGTGGCGGCGGCGGCATCGGTGACGTAGCCCGCCACGCCCGCGCCGGCGGCGGTGACCCCGGTCAATCCCAGGGCAGCGATGAGCAGCTTCTTGAGGGCGGGCCTTCCAGGGGAGTCGATGCGCCCGCCGATGAGCGACAGGACCGCTGGCAGGAGCGTCAGCGTCACCAGTATCGCCATGGCGACGACGAAGATGGCGCCGGCGGCGAGGCTCTGGAAAAGGCTCATGGGGACGAGCAGCAGGCCGATGAGCGCCAGGATCACGGTGAGGCCGCTGAAGAAGACGGCGGCGCTCGCGGTGGAGCCGGACCTGATGATCGCCGCGCGCCTGTCGAGGCCGCCGGCCCGCTCCTCGCGGTAGCGGGAGACGGTGAAGAGGGCGTAATCGATCCCCACGGCCAGTCCCATCATGGTGATCATGTTGATCACGAAGAAGCTGAGGCTGTCCCAGATCTGTCCCGTGACGGCCGTGATCGCCATCGCGAAGGCGATGGCCACAGCCGCGATGATCAGGGGAATGGATGCGGCGACCAAAGCCACGAAGATAAAAACCAGAACCAGCAGCGCGATGGGGATGCCGAAGATCTCCGCCTGCCTCAGCGTCTGCTCGGCTGAGTGGTTGAAATCCTCGGAGATGGTGCCGCTGCCGGTGATATATAACTGGAACCCCTCCCGGACCCCGGAGTCGATGGTCGCCTCGTGGAGGGCGCCGATGTTGTCGAAAGCCTGCTCCTGCTCGCCAGCCATGGTCACCTGGATGATCGAGGTATGGCGGTCTGCGGAGATGAAGGCCTCCTCGGGGACGCCCATCTCCGGCGGAATGATGAAATAGTTGACTGTCTCCTCCACCACGTCGTCGCCCAAACCCATGATCGAGCCCGTCAGGTACATCAGGTAAGAGCGGAACTCAGGGTCGTCCACGGTATAGCGGTCCGACCGCAGGATGACGACCTCCCTGACCTTGATGCCGCTGCCGAACCGCTCATCGACCAGCTTGAGGCCGCGCATGGACTCGGGGTCGTTGCTGAAGGCGAAATCCGTGGTGGTGGCGCCGGCCAGTAAGGTGGCGATGACAGCCAGGGCCAGGACCAGCAAGATGGCCCAGACCAGGATCGTGCGCCAGGGATGGTCGGCGCAGGCCCTGGCCAGGCTCCCCGTCGAAAGCTTAGCCACAGTGCTTCCTCCTTCTCAGCTGGTCAGAAAGGCAACAGCCGGTGGGCAGGGACGGACCCTGCCGGACCAAGCATTATGTACATATATACATACATCAATCTATATTGCAAGCACCCTTCGGGACCGGCCATCCGGTTCAGGGACATGGCATCGCCCGCAACCGCCGGCCCCTGCCGTTCCCGCTGACCGCCTGGTTTTACGAACCCGCATGGTGGGATAATAAACGCATGTCGCATGCCATGGAAAGCGATGTAACCAGGTCGGATAGAGAGCGTTGTGGGGAATGCGTCGTAGCTGCGGACGGGCTGACCAAGCGGTATCCCCCCGATATCACCGCGGTGGACAACCTCAGCATCAGTGTCTTCCGGGGAGAGGTCTACGGTTTCATCGGCCCCAACGGCGCCGGCAAGACAACCACCCTGAGAATGATCCTCGGTCTGGTCAGGCCCACGGCGGGCTCGGTGGTGGTGCTGGGCGGGCGGCCCGGGTCGCCGGATTCCCTGGCGCGCATCGGCGCTATCGTCGAGGCGCCGGCGTTCTACCCCTACCTTTCCGGACGCAACAACCTCAGGGTGCTGGCCTGCCACGCCGGCGTTTCCGAGGGTCGCATAGAGCCGGCCCTCGTGGAGGTTGGCCTCGCCGGTCGCGCTGACGACCGCTTCAAGTCTTACTCCATGGGGATGAAACAGCGCCTGGGGATGGCGGCGGCTCTCTTGAAGGACCCGGAGTTGCTCATCCTCGACGAGCCGACCAACGGCCTCGATCCTGAGGGCATCGCCGAGATGCGGACGCTCATCCGCAGCCTGGGTGCGGGTCAGCGCACAGTGCTCCTTTCCAGCCATCTGATGGGCGAGATGGAACAGGTGTGCGACCGTATCGGCGTGGTGCGCTACGGCCGGGTGATCTATGAGGGAACCCTGGACGAACTGCGCGGCGGCGGGCGCCTCAAGGTCAGGGCCAGGCCAGTCGCCGCAGCCCGGGAGCTGCTCAAGGACCGCCCTGGCGGCGTCCGGGTCAGCCTGGAGGGCGAGGATACCCTGCTGCTGGAGGCCGGCGCGGACGAGGCGGAAGGCATCAACCGGCTGCTGGTCGAGGCGGGCGTCGAGGTCAGCGAGTTGTGCTTCCACCAGCCTACCCTGGAGGACGTCTACCTCGACCTGATCGAAAAAGTGGACGGTGGTTCCTGATGGCCGGCATCAAACTCTACCTCCGGAGCGTGCAGGCGGAGTTGCTCCTGTTGAGGCGCAGGGTCTCGTACTGGATCATCCTGGCGGTCTACGCCGTCACGGGGATGCTGTTCAGCTATGTCTTCCCCTACCTGATATACCGCGACGCCATCGGCGGCCCCGAAGCCGCAGCGCGCATAGCCCTGGCCATTCTGCTGCCTGAGAACCTGGTGAGGTATTCCCTCACCGGGTTCCCCTTCTACGCGGGCATCATGGTATTCATCGTGGGCGTCCTGGCTGTAGGCAGCGAGTATAACTGGGGGACGTTCACCAACACGCTGGTGCAGCGGGCAAGCCGCTCCCGCATCATGCTCTCGAAACTCACGGCCCTGGCCATCGCCCTGCTGCCCTTCGTGGCGATCAACTACATCCTGGGCGCCGGTTTCAGTGCTGGCATCGCCATGATCGAGTCGGCGCCGATCACGTGGCCGCCACTCTGGGATATTGCGCGGGCCCTCGCCCTGTCATGGTACATCCTGCTCCTCTGGGCGACCTTCGGCGCCTTCCTGGCAGTGCTCTCTCGCGGCACCGCCCTGGCCATCGGCCTGGGCATCTTCTACGCGCTGGTGGTGGAAGGGGTCATCGCCCTGTTCGGCCGGCAGATAGACGCCCTGCTCTTCATCTCCAGGATCTTCCTGCGGACGGCGGGCTATTCCATCGTGACCTCGCTGGGGGCCATGGTGGCCGGGGAGGGCGGCCCTGGAGCTTTCGAGGGGCCCTTCATAACGCCTGCCCGCGCGGCCGTGACCATGGCCGCCTACATAACCCTGTTCAGCGCCTATGTCGTGTTCACCGTCAACCGCCGGGACGTGAACTGAGCTGGCGGAGGGGGTGGGATTCGAACCCACGAGGGACGTTGCCGCCCCTGCCGGTTTTCAAGACCGGTGCGTTCAACCGGACTCCGCCACCCCTCCGCAGCGCCGGGCGCAGCCGTGTCGCCGCCCGTGTACCCATTATATTCGACCGGCGGCGCGTTACCTACCGGTCAGAGGCATGGAAAAGCCGGAGTCCCCGCGGGGGGCGAGGCCCACCGCCAGTCGGCCTCAACCGATGCGGTCGACACCCATGTAATGCCGGAGGGCTTCCGGCACGGTGATGCTGCCGTCGGCGTTCTGGTAGTTCTCCAGGATGGCGGCGAAGGTGCGGCCTACCGCCAGGCCGCTGCCGTTGAGCGTGTGGACGAAGCGGGGCTTGCCGCCGTCGGCGGGACGGTAGCGGATGTTCAGCCGGCGCGCCTGGAAATCGAGGAAGTTGGAACAGGAAGAGATCTCCTTGTAGTCATCGTAGGACGGCAGCCAGACCTCCAGGTCGTAGGTCTTGGAGGAAGCGAAGCCCAGGTCGCCGGTGCAGAGCGCCACCGTGCGGAAGGGCAGCTCGAGTCGCTTGAGCGCCTCCTCGGCGTGCAGGGTCAGGCGCTCCAGTTCTTCGGCCGAGGCCTCCGGCGTGACGAACTTGACCAGCTCCACCTTGTTGAACTGGTGCTGGCGGATGAGCCCGCGGGTGTCGCGCCCTGCGGCGCCCGCCTCGCGCCGAAAGCTCGGCAGGTAGGCGGTGACGTTCAGCGGCAGCTCTCCCTCATCCAGGATCTCTCCCCGGTAGAGGTTGGTGACAGGCACCTCGGCCGTGGGGTTCAGGTAAAGGTCATCGTCGCGGAGCTTGTACATCTCCTGGGCGGCGAACTTGGAGAGCTGACCCGTCCCCTGCATGCTCTCGGTGTTGATGAGTATCGGCGGGAAAAGCTCGGTATAACCGTGCTCCCCCGTATGGAGGTTGAGAAAGAAGTTGATCAGGGATCGCTCCAGGCGCGCTCCCGCCCCCCTCAGCAGCGTGAAGCGGGACTCGGCCACCTTGGTGCCGCGCTCCTGGTCGATGATTCCCAGCTCCTCTCCCAGCTCCCAGTGGGGTCTGGGTTCGAAGTCGAAGGATGGGGGCGTCCCGTGCCGGCGCAGGGTCACGTTGGCTGTCTCGTCGGCGCCGTCGGGAACGTCGTCCTGGGGCGTGTTGGGCAGCTCGGCGAGGATCTCCCCCAGCTCGGCCTCGATATCGTCGAGCACCGCCTCGAGCGCCTTGATCTCCTCCCCCACCTTTTTCATCGCGGCGATCCGCCCGCCCGCGTCCTCCCCCGCCTTCCTGGCGGCAGCGATGTCGTCGGAAGCCTTGTTGCGCAGCGCTTTCTTCTCCTCGACCTCCACCAGCAGCTCGCGCCGCTTCTTGTCCAGCTCGGCGAAAGCGTCAAGGGGGGCCTCGACGCCCCGGCGCGCCAGCGCCTTCCTTACCGATTCCGGCTCGCTGCGGAGCCGCCTGATGTCAAGCATATCGATCTCCCTCTCTTGCTGCTTCGGCTCAGTCTATCCGAACAGGGCGCCCCCGTGAAAGCCAGAACCCTGGCCCTGGCTGCCTGCCAGGGCTACAATGGAATTGGCCATGAACGGGAGAATTCCTTGAGCGACGAGTCGGCATACGGGCTTTACCGCAGGGGTGAGGCATTCCTGAGGTCACGCCATCCTGCCCAGGCGGCGGTGGTGCTCAGGCGCGCCGCGCGCCAGGAGCCGGACAAGACCTCCATCCGGGAGGCGCTGGGGCGCGCATACTTCGATTCCGGCGATTACGAGCGGGCGCTGGCGGAGTTCCTCCTGGTGGTCGAGGCCTGCCCCACCAACAGCTATGCCCATTATTGCCTCGGGCGCTCAGCCGCGCGGCTGGGCCGGGAGGAGTTGTCCCGCCGGCACCTGCGCCTGGCCAGCGCCATGGGCTACGAAGGCGGCTGAGACAACATCCCAGGCGTGTCAAAGTCTGACGACGCTCACCTCGACTTCGTCTTCGGCCACGCGCACCAGCAGGTAGTTATGGAAGCCGATGGCGGGCGACGGGTAGGGCTCGGCGCCGGCGCCTCCGGACACCCAGGCGTCGATCCCGTCAAGGCTGTATCGCAGCAGGCCGTGCACGTGGCCGGAGAAAAAAGCAGCGGTGTTCTCATGGCGCGAGGCGGCTGACGCCAGCTCGGCGCCACTGGCGTAGCCGGGCTCATCGAGGAGCCAGGCGACCTCGGGGTCAGGACTGCCCAGGGGGACATGCGTGAAGATGAACTGGCGCGGGCTCTCGGCTCCGGCCTCGAGCTCTTCCAGGGCCCACTCCATCTGGCCGGGGTCTATCCCGGTCGACTCATCCGCATTGTCCAGCAGGATGAAGTGGTCCCCACCGAACTCGAAGCTGGAGTGCGGGGGGCCTACTATCATGGAGAACAGCGACGCGTCACCGGCGCTGACCAGGTCGTGGTTGCCCGGTATCGAATGAACGGGCACGCCGGCGCTGGCCACGAAGCCCGCATAGCGCTCCAGCTCTTCCCTGGTCCCGGTATTGGACACGTCGCCGGTGTGGATGATGAACTGAGCGTCGTTCTCCCTGGCGGAAGCCACCGCCTGCGGCAGGATGCCGTTATCGAGGCCGTCGGTATGGCTGTCGCCCATGACGGCGAAAGTGTAGGACGCCGCCTCCGCAGCGCTGGCGGTTGGAGCCGCCGCGTCCCCCGTGGTGCCGGTTGCCTCACTGCCGGCGCCACCGCAGCCGGGCAGAGACAGCAGGACCAGCCACGACAGCAGGATGGCGAAGGCCTTCGCCCGCGTTGCGGCGCCGGGCATCACCCTGACCGTCGCGCCTCCGTGTGGAAGCTGATGCGCATGCTTCCCACCGAGCGCGCCAGGTGCATGAAGAACGTCGACAGCAGCAGCGTGATGGCGAACATCTCCAGCGATTCCTCGATCACCTTGGCGAAGTGGTAGACGAAGTCCTCGCTCAGCGAGGTGTTGTTGACCAGTTTCATGAAGATGTTCAGGCGGCTCCCGGGATCGAGCCCCTCGATGAAATCCAGGAAGATGGCGACGATGAAGCAGTCAAGCGCCAGGATGAGCTTGAAACGGCCGCTGTTGTCCCGGAGCCTGGTCCAGAGGAAGAAGAACATCAGCACCCCGGCGATGGCGAAAAATGGCAGGATGAACGCCTGCCAGGAATAGCTGGGGAAGAAATCGAGGATGCGCCCGGGCAGGCTGTCGCCGGCTTCGGCATACTGGCGGAAGGCCGAACCCAGCCTTTCGTGGACCTGGGAGGCGTCGTCGATGGCCATCAGGAAGAAGAACAGTGACAGCAGCAGCCAGGAGGTGTAGTCGCGCCGCCTCGCGCCGCTGTTCTTCGACACCAGATAGACAACAAAAAGTGTTGCGCCGGCGAGCATGGTCTGGATGGTCATGAACCAGGTGCCGATGCCGTCCTCCCGGGCGATGTTGGCCATGCGCCGTATGCCCGACACGGAGACCCAGGCCTCGTAGTTGATGGTGGCGTCGATGATTATCAGGAAGAGTTCGCAGGCGACCAGGAAAAGGATCATGTTGCGGTTGAAGCGCCGGGCTCTGACCGGCAGCTCTATCTCCCCTGCCGCGTCCGGCAGTTTACCTTCCTCATCCGTTGCCGTTCTCAGTATCTCGGTCCACATCGTTCAGCTCCGTTCATGAGAACTCCGCGTGCAAACACTCTTCGGCAGCCCTGCTGGAAAGGATGAGTTTTCCGCGGGGCAGCGCCTTCAGCCCGTGCCGTAGCCGTCGGGATGGGCGCGGTGCCACTCCCAGGCGCTCTGGATGATCGATTCCAGTTCCGGGTGGCGCGGCTGCCAGCCGAGCTCCGACGCGATGAGGTCCGAGCTGGCCACCAGCACCGCTGCGTCCCCCGGGCGCCGGCCTTCCTCCACGACCCTGAAGTCGCAGCCGGTCACGCGCCGGGCCGTGTCGATGACCTCGCGCACCGAATAGCCCTTGCCGTTCCCCAGGTTGTAGCAAAGGCTCCTGTCCGCCAGTCCCTTCAGCGACATGATGTGCGCCTGGGCCAGGTCCTCGATATGGATATAGTCGCGGATGCAGGTGCCGTCGGCCGTCGGGTAGTCGCTGCCGAAGATGGAGATGGAGTCGCGCCTGCCCAGGGCGGTCTTGAGCACCAGCGGTATCAGATGGCTCTCGGGCCGGTGGTCCTCCCCCCTCTCCCCTGATGCCCCGGCGGCGTTGAAGTAGCGCAGGTTGACGTGCTTGATGCCGAAGATCCGGTCGTACCAGGAGAGGACGCGCTCGAACTGCAGCTTGGTCTCGCCGTAAGCGTTGGTGGGGCGCTTGGGGTGGTCCTCGGCGATGAGTTCAGTCTCCGGGTCGCCATAGACCGCCGCCGTCGATGAGAAGAGGATCCGGCTGACCCCGGCTTCCACCATCGCCTCCAGGAGGCCCAGCGGCTTGCAGAGGTTGTTGCTGAAGTACCTGGCCGGGTCCTTCATCGACTCGCCTGCCTCGATGAACCCGGCCATATGGATGACCGCCTCTGTCCGCCGGCGCTTCATCGTGGCCGCCAGCAGCTCCCTGTCGGCGACGTCGCCCTCCACGAACTCCGCATCCGGATGCAGCGATTCCCGGTGCCCGGTAGCGAGGTTGTCATAAACGACGACCTCGTCGCCGGCAGCGAGGCACATCTCGCTGACGACGCTGCCGATAAACCCGGCTCCGCCTGTTATCAGGACTCTCATGTCTGTCAGGATAATAGCAGAAAGGGGCAGGTGAATCCCCCCTGCCCATTGCCGGACGCCGCCGGCGGGGATGTTCCCATCTGCTATACTTTATGGATGCGCATCCTCTTCATCAGCGACATCTTCGGCAAGCCGGGCCGCAAGGCTCTGATGAGGATGCTGCCGGGCCTCGTCAGCGAACACCGCGCCGACTTCGTGGTAGCCAACGCCGAGAACGCGGCCAGCGGCGCCGGCCTCACCAGCAAGATCGCCTCGACCCTGCTGGGCGGCGGCGTCGACATCATCACCACCGGCAACCACGTCTGGAGGCAGAGGGAGATCTTCGATTACCTCGATGCCAGCGACCGGGTCATCCGACCGGCCAACTACCTGGAGTCCAACCCCGGCCGCGGCTGGACCGTCGTCGAGAAGGACGGCGCCTCCCTGGCGGTGGTCAACCTCGCCGGGAACCTTTACATGGGCACGACAACCGGCGCGTTCCAGGTGATCGGCGACGTGCTGGAGCAGATACCCCCGGAGGTGCGTCACATCCTCGTGGACTTCCACGCTGAGGCGACCAGCGAGAAGGTGGCCATGGGCCATCTGCTCGACGGCAAGGTGACGGCTGTCATCGGCACCCACACCCACGTGCAGACCTCCGACGATAAGGTACTGCCCCTGGGGACCGCCTACATCACCGACGCCGGCATGACCGGTCCCCAGAACTCCGTGATCGGCGTCGACAAGAACATCATCCTCAAGCGCTTCCTGACCCAGATGCCGGTGAAGTTCGAGGTGGCCGACGAGGATGTCTGCGTCGAAGGCGTCGTCGTCGAGGCCGACGACGAGGGCCGCGCTCTCTCCATCGAGCGGCTGCGGCTGCGCGAAGAGTCCTGAAGCACGGCCCCCTCACGCCGCTCCCGCCTACGCCTGCGGCGCCGCCGGTTTCCCTTCCAGCTTGTACAGCCCGAAGAGCCCGTCGCGGGGCACCGGACGCCGCACCAGCACCACCGCCAGCCAGACCAGCAGGATGTTCCTAGCTGCCACCAGCGTTACCACAAGCGGGTTTAGCGACAGCAGATCCCCGTAGTAGAAGGGGAACTCGAGCTGGGTCATCACGAGGGCGGCCCCGTAGAGGCTGAGGATGTAGTTGCGGTCGGGACCGTAGACCAGGGGCATGAGCGGCAGCAGCCAGATCAGGAACTGGGGCGACAGGACCTTGCCGCCGGCGATGAAGATGACGATACTCGCCGTCGTGTAGCGGATGAGCTGGTCGTTCAGGTAACCGTCATCCCCCCTGGCTCCCCCGCCCCCGGCGAGCCGCTTCCAGAAAGAACGGTAACAGACCAGCAGGAAGAGGAGCGTCACCGGACCGGAAAGGGTGGCCAGCAGGTTGGAGAGCGGCGTGAACAGGTTGTGTGAGCCGTAGGAAAGGAAGGTCCTCAGCCCGTAGCCCAGGTAGGACATGAAGAGCAGCGGCGTGGACCAGGAGCTCTCGATCTGCAGGGGGCGCTCGGCGTGATAGGTGAAGGCCCGCGCCAGCCCCTCCCAGGAGGCCGCCAAAAAAGGCAGGGCGATAGCCGTCGCCGCCGCCAGCGCGATAACGGGGCCGATGAACATCCAGTCCCTGCGCCCCCGACGGTGATGGACGATGATGAACATGGGCGCGATGAAGAGGGGCACCACCTTCGTCATGATCCCCACCCCGATGAGCGCCCAGGCGATCGCCTTGCGGTCATAAATGAAAGCCGCCACCGTGGCCAGGATGAGGAAGGCGGCTGCAACATCGAAGCGGGCGGCGATGATGAAGCCCATCATCACCGTGAACAGCGAGTACAGACCCAGGGCAGCCGCCAGCCTGCCGGTGTCGCTCCAGCGCCTCCAGACGAGAAGCGAGATGAGCAGGATGTTGCCGCAGCTGAAAAGCAGCATCTCCAGTTCGAACCAGTAGACGTAACTGTTGTAGGAGATCCCCGAGAGCAGCCGGGGCAGCAGGAACAGCAGCATCGCCACAGGCGGGTACTCTGCGGCGAAGTCATCGTAGGGGAAGAGGCCGTCCAGCATGCGGCCGGCGTAGGTATAGTAGATGGATGTATCGGTGATGGGCCGCCCGTGGTAATAGATAGCTTCCAACAGGACCCAGATGACCACCTGGAGCGCCAGGAACGCCGCCGTGACCAGCCAGCGGCGCGCCCCGGGCGAGAGGCTATCGTAGCGGGAACGAGGACCTTCAGGCAGCGGGCGCAACTTCTTTCCTCATTCCGGGAACGGCGGCGCTGCCCATGAACAGCGCGATGAACGCCAGCGGGAAGAACCAGGGTATGTAGAGATAGAACCAGTGGGTCTGGACCAGCTGGAAACCGACGAGCAGCGCTGCAGCGGCTGCCGCCGTGCGGGTCAGGCTCTTCCTTGGTGGCAGAAAATAGGACACGAGGGCAAATGCTATCAGAAAATACTGGGCGATGTGCTGCGGGCGAGCCAGCGTCTCGGGATACTGTCCCCAGATGCTGAAAGGGGAATCGCGCCCCAGCTGCCATTTGAGCGAACGCTCCAGGAAGAGCGCCAGGCTCCCCTCCCCCAGGAAGATCACCGGCGCCGTGACGGCGCAGGCGGCGAGGAAGGCAGCGAGGAACAACAGCCGCCGCTTCCAGCCGCGCCAGGCGTTCGGGAACGACGCCCAGAGCGGCGCCAGCAGGACAGGAAAGAACTTCACCGACGCGGCCAGCCCCAGCAGGGCTCCCGCCAGCGGCGTCGATGCGATGAAGACGAAAGCCCAGATGATGAAGGCGGCGACGATGGTGTCGTTGACGTTGCAGTTCATGACGAAGGTCGTGTAAGGATAGGCCGCCCAGGCGAAGGCCAGCGCCAGGCCCAGGTTGCCGCCCAACCCTCCTCGCACCAGGCGGCGCCCGGCAAAGTACATCCCGGCGATGGCGGCGAGGTCGAAGAAGATGGCGACGGCATGAGCGGCGTAGAGGTCGTCCCATTCCCCCGACCAGGGAAAGATCTTAACGAAGGGGACGTAGACCATGTAGTTGAAGGGGCCGTAGGTATCGCCGTTCTCGTTGTCTTCCGGCATGTTGCCATACGGCGTGTCGCCCGCGAGTATCCGGTGCCCGCCGACGACGCCGGAGTAGCCGACATCGACAACGTTGGAGTCGGCGAGATTGATCACGAGGCGGAACACCACCAGAAGCGCCAGCCCGGCCAGGAGTACCCGGGGGGAGAAGTTGATCCGGGGAAGCTGCGCCGGGGCCGGGCCCGCTGCCCCCGGGACGCCTGCCGCCGGCAGCGCCGCGGCCCGGGCGGGCCTGAGCCAGACCCACCCCAGGCGCAGCAGCAGCCAGGCAAGCGGCGGGTAAGCCAGCGGCACCGACGTGAAGATCTCGCCCTGGTTGAAGAAATAGTGGGAGACGGTGAAAGACAGCAGCGCCAGCAGGTCGAGGTTGAGCAGCCTGAGGGGCCGGCGGATGTCGAAGAAGGGCAGCAGGAAGATGAGACACAGGGGCAGCCAGACGTAGGGTTCGTTGACGACACGCCCGAAGGCTCCCTCGTAGCCGCGCGCCATCTGCCAGGCGACCTGGGGCCCGGTCATCACCT
Source organism: Gaiellales bacterium (assembly GCA_003599855.1). GTDB lineage: Bacteria > Actinomycetota > Thermoleophilia > BMS3ABIN01 > BMS3ABIN01 > SURF-19. Next base: position 29,071 of record QZKG01000072.1, read on the forward strand.
CGTTGACGGCGCCGGACCCGTCGTCGACCAGCACCCGCGCTATCTCGCCGGAGTCATCGAAGAAACTCACTGTCCATTCGCCGTGCTCGAGGCTGGCCGTCGACCTCGGGTCGTCTATCCCGGCGATCTCCCTGGCTACGTCCTCCTGCTCACGGGCGATCGCGATGGCCGTCTCCTCCGACAGCGACGGCAGGATGTCCATGTAGGCCTCGGGGTCGATGGTCCGCTGGATCACCCGGCTGGTGTCGTCGGAGACGCGCACCAGTATCAACCTCCTGCTGTTAAAGGGGTTGCGCCAGGATACTTCCCAGACGTCCTGGGGGGCTATGTAGTTGACGAAGGCATCGAGCTCCGGGTGTTCCGTGAGGATGGAACGGACCTCGGGGGCTGCGGCTGCCGCTTCCCGCGCGCGGGCCTCGTCAAGGCGCGGCGGCTCCGCGGCAAAGGCCTTGCCGGCCATGAACGACAGGCAGAACACGATTGCCATCGCCAGCGGCAGGAGCGCCGGCCTCAGGAGCGATTTCATTGATGCCGGCATGGCGCCAGGGGCGGGTCAGGTCGTCGAGGTCTGGCGGAAGCTCCACAGCTTGTTGCCGGAAAAATTGAGGATCGTGCAGATGGTGATGGCGGCTGCCTGGGCGATGATCGCCCGGTCCACATGCAGCACGCCGAGGGTCTCGATGCTGGCAAGGACCTCCATGAGCGCCCGCAGAAGCGCCAGGTTCAGTCCCAGGCTGGCCAGGCTCACCACGAGGAACCGCCGCGCCTGGCGCGAGACGACGCCCTGGGGGTTGTTGAAGGTCCAGTACTTGTTGAGGAGGAAGTTGTTGGTCACGGCTGGCATGAAGGAGACGACGGCGGCGATCATGTAATGCATTCCCACCACCTTCACCATCAGGCTGTAGACGGCGATGTTGACGATATAACCGGAGGCGCCGACTATCGAGTACTTCATGAACTGCCTGATCGCCCGCCTCATGCGAGGTCCGAAGTCCTTTATCCCCGGTCCGGGGAACCATGTCATCCCCGCTGACTCCTGTTCTTTCCCAGCCTCGCTATGTTTGAATGCGCCGCTCATCTGACCGCCGTCTAGGTTATCACATTTGCCCGCGCAAGACACGTGAGACACCCGCTGCCAGGTCGAAACAGCGGGTCGCCAGCGACAGGTCCAGGGTGCCGGCGCCGCAGGCCTCGGAGATGAAAGAGCGGTCCAGCAGTTCGGCCACGCCCGTCGCGGAACCGCTGAAGCCCGCGACCGTCTCGGCCATCCTCAGGACATCCTCCGCCAGCGAAGCGGCGTCACGCTCCCGGGCGCCCTCGTCGGTAGGCACTATCCCCCAGGCGATCATGCCGCCGCGCTCGAGGAAGCCGGCCAGTTCCTTCTCATAGATGAGGAACTCCTGGCTGTGGGCGCTGGCGTCGAAGTGGAGGATGTCCACGGAGGTGGTGGTCAGCAGCCCCCAGTCGGTGCCGCCGCACACGTGGATGCCTGTATAGCCATCGATGGCGGAGAAGCATTCATCGAGGTTTGCCACCACCTGTTCCGGCGGCAGGCTGATAAGGGCCGAGCCCACCTGGGTCAGGTATGGCTCATCGTAGAAGATGATGGGCGTGAGACCGGGCGCCGCTTCCCGGAAGCGCTCCACCTGCCAGCGCCCTTTCAGCGCCAGCGTCCTGACCACGGCCTCGAAGAGGTCAGCGTTGTACAGTACCGGCCTGGAGTCCTCGTCAGTGACGGTCAGTCCGAAGCTGGCCGGACCGGTCACCTGGCCCTTGGCGAAGATGGCGTCGCTGGCGGGGAGACGCTCCAAAAAGTCCTGGAACGAGCGGGAGAAATCAGGTGAGATGGCGCAGAAGTCGACCTCGCCCTCCAGGTAGCGCTCGTAGAAATCAGCCATCGCCTGGGGCGCCGCTTCGCTGTCGAAGTAGATGCGCCTGCCCGGCACGTCGACTACCGCTGCCGGCATGCCTTCGGAATACTGCACGTACATGCCCTCGCGGAAGTCGGCCTGGGGCAGCTGCGGCCAGGCAGGGCAGTCGGGGTGCCGGCTGAACATGAAGTCCAGCGCCTCCACCGGGTCCCTGTGGGGCAGCGTGCCGATGGCGAGGGTGGCGCAGCGCGGCAGCGGTGCCCCGCTCCCGCGTGTGCCGGCTCCGATATCAGGCGCGGCGGTCATCCGTCTACCGCTCGCCCGGTCGCCGGCCGGCGATGGCGGCGACGGCGCCGATGGCTTCGTCTATCTCGTCGACTGTATTGAACGGCCCTACGCTCAGCCGTACCACGCCCTGTTCCAGCGTGCCCAGGAAACGGTGCGCCCCGGGGGCGCAGTGGAGACCAGCCCGCGAAGCGATGTCGTACTCCTGGTCCAGCGTAGCGGCTACGGTGGTGGAAGCCATGTCGCCGATGTTGAAGGTCACCAGGGGCGCCCGCGGCTGGCCATGCGGCGGCCCGTATACCGTCACCCCGGCGATGGAAACGAGCCCAGCCATCAGGCGGGCCGTCAGGCTGTCCTTGTGGGCAGCGATCTCCTTGAGCCCCCGTTCGCGGATATACCCGATGCCGGCCCTGAGCCCGGCGATCCCGGGGGCGTTGAGGGTGCCGGCCTCATAGCGGTCGGGCCGGTCCAGCTCATCCTGCCCGGCCTCTGACCTGCTGCCGGTGCCCCCCTGCCGCACCGAGCGCAGCTCGATGCCGGGAGCAAGGTAGAGCAGGCCGATGCCCTGGGGTCCCATCAGGCTCTTGTGGCCGGTGCAGGCCAGCATGTCGACAGGCAGTTCGCCCATGTCGAGCTCCAGCACGCCGGCGCTCTGGGCGGCGTCCACCAGCAGGGGCACGCCCTTCTTCCTCAGCTCGGAGCCGATCTCCGCCACCGGCTGGATGGCGGCAGTCACGTTCGAAGCATGGGTCAGGGCCACCAGCCGCGTCCGGGGCCTGAGCGCAGCGACGATCGCCTCCGGGTCGATGGCGCCGTCCGCTCCGGGCGGTATCAGGGTGACGTCGACGTCACGTTCCTGGGCCAACGTCAAAAGAGGCCGTGCCACGGCATTGTGCTCCACCGTCGAACTGACCACATGATCGCCGTTTTCGAGCAGCCCGTGCATGGCCATGTTGATGGCGTCGGTGGCGTTCTGGGTGAAGATGATGTCAGCGCTGTCGTCCACGCCGAGGAAATCGGCCACAGCGCCGCGGGCTTCAAAAATGCTCCGGGCGGCGGCTACCGCCACCTTGTGTGCCCCCCTCCCGGGGTTGGCGCAGAGACGGGTCAGGCTCTCGTTGACGGCCTCGGCTACCCCGGGGGGCTTGGGGCAGCTGCTGGCGGCGTTGTCCAGGTAGATAGCCATCTCAGTTGAAACGCTCCTCTCCTTCCAGGATCAGGGTCCCGATTTCACCGGCCGGCTGGTACAGGCCGCCTTCGAACGACAGCAGGCCCCGCGAGCGTGAATAGGCGGTGGCCAGCGTGCTGCCATCCCTGAAGTAAAAGACTATCAGGTCGGCGAAGCTCTCGTCTGGCTCACCCGCCAACGGCGACGCCCCGGACACCGCCTCGGTGAACGATTCCATGGCTTCGCTGCCGCCGGACCAGCCCAGGTAGGCCGGGCGTCCGCCCTCGTCGTAAACCGTGACGTTCATGTGGCTGGCCTGGCGGGCGTCCGCCAGGGTATGCTGCCTGACCTCGCTGGTGGGTGAGTAGTCCGTATCCCACGAGTCCACCTGTTCGCTGCCTCTGTCGCGGGCGAAGAAGACTGACAGCGCCGCGACCACCGCCAGCGCTGCGAGCAGCACGATCAGCCGCCTGCGGCTGGGCCGCACTCCGAAGATTTTTCCCCTGGTATCCATCTGCAGCTATGATAGCTCAATGGGCGCAAGTTGCAAAAATGCGCCGCAAGTTCGTATATTGTATTGTCCTTGCTGTTGCGAATGAGGATTTCCCGGCTGCCGGGGCAGCCCCTGAAAGATGACCGAAGGCGAAGAAAAACCACAACTTTACAGGAAGGTGTCCCCCCGCGTCGATTTCCCGGCGCTGGAGGAGGGGATCCTCGAATTCTGGCGCGAGGGCGACATCTTCAGGAAGAGCCTCAGGCTTCGCGAGGGCCAGCCGGAATACGTCTTCTACGAGGGCCCGCCCACAGCCAACGGCAAGCCCGGCTCACACCACGTCCTCTCGCGCATCTTCAAGGACATCTTCCCCCGCTATCACACCATGAAGGGCCGGTACGTGCCCCGCAAGGCAGGCTGGGACACCCACGGCCTGCCCGTGGAGCTCGAGGTGGAGAAGCAGTTGGGCATCAGCGGCAAGCAGGATATCGAGAAGGTGGGCATCGCCCGCTTCAACGAGCTCTGCCGCGAGAGCATCTACAGGTATCTGGAGGACTGGGAGCGCCTGACCGAGCGCATCGCCTTCTGGATCGACACCGGCGACGCCTACTACACCCTCGACAACTCCTACATCGAGAGCGTCTGGTGGATCCTCAAGGAGATCTGGAAGAAGGGGCTGCTCTACCATGATTACAAGGTGGTCCCCTATTGCGCCCGCTGCGGCACGGCTCTTTCCAGCCACGAGGTGGACCAGGGCTACAAGACCGTGGAGGACCCCTCCATCTACGTGCGCTTCCCCCTGGTGGACGATCCGGAGCTCTCGCTGCTGGTCTGGACGACCACTCCCTGGACTCTCATCAGCAACGTGGCCGCCGCCGTCAGCCCAGATATCCCCTATGTGGAGGCCAGGCATGACGGCAGGCGCCTGATCATGGCCCGCCCCCTGATGGAGAAGGTGCTGGGCGAGGACGCCGTCATCGTGCGCGAGGTCCCCCTGGAGGAGCTTGCCGGCCGCGCCTACCGGCCGCCGTTCGACTTCGTCGAACCCGACGGCAAGGCCCATTTCGTCGTTACCGGCGACTTTGTCTCCGCCGACGAGGGCACCGGCATCGTGCACATCGCGCCGGCCTTCGGCGCCGACGACCTGGAAGTGGGCCGCCGCAACGGCCTGCCGGTGGTCAACCCCGTGACGGAAGAAGGGGTCTTCGACGAGCGCGTTGTGCCCTGGCAGGGAGTGTTCGTCAAGGACGCTGACCCGGGCATCGTCGCCGACCTTGAGGAAAGGGGCCTGCTGTTCGCCCACGTCCCCTACGAGCACTCCTACCCCCACTGCTGGCGCTGCGACAAGCCGCTGGTCTACTACGCCAAGGCCAGCTGGTACATCCGCACCACGGCGATCAAGGACGAGCTGGTGGCGGCCAACGAGGAGGTCACCTGGTACCCGGAGCACATCAAGGAGGGGCGCTTCGGCAACTGGCTGGCCAACAACATCGACTGGGCCCTCTCCCGGGAACGCTACTGGGGGACGCCCCTGCCGGTCTGGACCTGCGGCGAAGGCCATGAGGTCTGCGTCGGCTCCCTGGAGGAGCTGGGACAGCTGGCTGCCGGAGAGGTCCCCGCAGGCATCGACCTGCACCGCCCCTACATCGACGAAGTGAAGCTCACCTGCCCCGAATGCGGCCAGGAGATGACCCGGGTCACCGAGGTCATCGACGCCTGGTTCGACTCCGGCAGCATGCCGGTCGCCCAGTGGCATTACCCCTTCGAGAACGAGGAAGTCTTCAAGCGGCGGTTCCCGGCGGACTTCATCTGCGAGGCCATCGACCAGACCCGCGGCTGGTTCTACAGCCTGATGGCGGTCAGCACGCTCCTCTTCGGCAGGTCCAGCTACAGGAACGTGGTCTGCCTTGGGCACATCCTCGACCGCGAGGGCCAGAAGATGAGCAAGTCCAAGGGCAACGTGGTGGAGCCCTGGCAGATCCTCGACAGGCAGGGCGCCGACGCCTTCCGCTGGTATCTCTTCACCGTGAGCTCGCCCTGGTTCCCCCGGCGTTTCTTCCCCGAGGCCATCGACGAGGTGGTGCGCAAGTTCCTGCTGACCCTCTGGAACACTTACTCTTTTTACGTGGTTTACGCCAATATCGATTCCTTCGACCCCACCGGCCATGACCTCCCTGTGGAAAAGCGGCCGCTACTCGACCGCTGGCTGGCTGCCTCGCTCCAGCAGCTGGTGGCGGACGTCACGGCAGGACTTGACGACTACGACGTCACCGCCAGCGGCCGGCGCATCCAGGAGTTCGTGGACGAGCTGTCCAACTGGTATGTGCGCCGCAGCCGGCGCCGTTTCTGGAAGAGCGAGGAGGACGAGGACAAGCTGAGCGCCTACCTGACGCTCTACGAGTGCCTGGAGACGCTGGCAAAGCTGATCGCTCCCTTCACGCCGTTCATCGCGGAGGAGCTGTACCAGAACCTGGTGCGCTCAGTGGACCCGGAAGCGCCCGAGAGCGTCCACCTCTGCGATTTTCCGACGGCCCGCGCGGAACTGATCGACGCCGGGCTCCTGTTCCGCATGGAGACCGTGCGGCGCGTGGTCAACCTCGGCCGGGCAGCGCGCAACAAGGCTGCCATCAAGACCAGGCAGCCGCTGGCGAAGGTCATTATCCTGGCTTCTGATGAGGAGGCCGATGCGGTGCGCTCCCTGGAGCGGCTGGTGCTGGAAGAACTGAACGTCAAGGAGCTGGAATTCACCGGCGACGCGTCGCCGCTGGCCGGCGTGCGGCTGAAGCCCAACCTGCAGAAGCTGGGCCCGCGCTTCGGGGCGCGCCGTTCCCAGGTGGACGCCGCCATCGCCGCCCTGGATCCCGGGCATACCCTTGAGCGCCTGGAGAGCGACGGGGAGGTGGGCATCGTGGTGGATGGGCGCGACGAGATCCTTTCCCGTGATGAGATCCTGGTGGAAGAGGTGGAGAAGGAGGGTTACGCCGTCGAGCGCCAGGGCGACAGGGGCGTCGCCGTCGACATCACCGTCAGCGATGCGCTCAGGCGGGAAGGGCTGGCGCGGGAGCTCGTGCACAAGATCCAGAACCTGCGCAAGGACGCCGGTTTCGAGATCGAGGACACCATCGCCGTCGACCTGGCCGGCAGCGAAATGCTCTTGGGTATCGCCCGGGAATACGAGCAGTTCCTGCGGGCGGAGACCCTCTGCCGCGAACTTTCCTGGGGTGAGCCTCCAGCGGGAGCCCATAAGGCCGATATAGCCATCGACGGCGAGCGGATCGAGGTAGCCATCACCAGGACCGGCACTGTCCTGGGATAGTGACCCGGAGGTTGCTGTTTAACAGCCTGCGCTTGCGCGGATAATAACTGTGCAGAGTACTGGCGGCCGTCCAGCGCCAGACCCGACGAAAGGGGTTGAAGGTTCCATGTACGACAAGATCATGATCGCCACTGATGGTTCGGAGAACGCTCGCCTGGCCGTGCGTCACGCCGCCGAGCTTGCTCGTCTCACCGGCAGCAGCGAGGCGCTTATCGTCCACGTCTGCACTTCCTGCAGCGTCGACCTGGACCCCGATGAGAGCAACCTCGAGGCCGCCAAGGAGATAGTGCGGGAGGCAGCTGACGTCATGAAGGAAGCGGGGCTCTCCACCACCGGCCACGTGGAGACTGCCTACCCTCCCGAGTCCGTGGGCAATGCCATCATCGACATCGCCGGGTCGGAAAAAGCCGATCTGGTCGTTTTGGGCAGCCGCGGTCTTAGCGAGTTCAAGGGCATGCTGCTGGGCAGCGTCAGCAGCAAGGTGGTCCAGAAGACCGACTGCCCCGTGCTGGTGATCAAGGGAGAGGGTCAGGGCTAGAGCCCGGAGCCCCTCCTGACGCCCGTTTCCGCGCGCTCTCCCGCGGGCCGGAATCCGGCGCCGCTGCGGAAAGTCGGGCAGATCTGGGTGCGGGGCAAAGAGCAGAGACTGCTGGCGCCGAAGAAACAGGTATCGCAGGTTGCTTCAGGCGCCTCATACTTGTCCCCGGCCGGAGCGGTCTGTCCTGAAGCTGCGATTCCCATGAGCGGAAAAACTACCTCCCTGGCGGTTGAGTGGGAAGTGAATCTTATCGCCAGCGCCCCCGGTGCGCAACACGTCTCCAGAGCGTTGTCTGCAAATTGGTGGATTTTTTTTTCCGGCCCCGGTCCAGGCGTCGTGGAGTTCTGTTATCATCATTCCTGATAATTGATGGGACTGCCGGGAAGACATATCACGTGGATCATGGCGGCGCTAGCGTCTCTGTCCCTGGCGATCCCAGGTTCCGGCTGCGGAGGAGATGATGGCGGCGGTTCGACCGCTACCGCCCCCGGCGCCACGACCGCCACCGGGACGACCACCACGTCCACGACTGCGCCTACCGCCGCGGGCATCATCCTCGACCCGGGCCTCACCAGCGCTACCGGCACCCCGGCTCCCGACGAGATGAAGGCCCTCATCGCGCTCCAGTCGCAGCTCCCCTACCCGATCATCGTGCCCACCTACCTGCCGGGCGGCTACATCCTCGACACGACGCTCATGGGGTACGGCAGCCCCGGCGCTGATGACCCGACCGGTTACTATTCTTTCCGTTATTACGCCCCCGGCAACGACATCCTCAACATGACGTTCAACCAGAGCGCAGCCAACAGCAAGCCGCTGTCCGGTTACTATCTGACCGAGGTGGGCATCAACGGCCAGGCATACCAGGTCTACTGGCACAAGACGAGGGAATACCTGCCCGCCGGCGACCCGGTACAAACCGATTACGTGGGCGACGCCGAGGGGTTCGTGGTGGTCTGGCAGGGCCAGTATGCCGGCCCTGACGGCAGCCCCCGCACCCTCCATTACGCGATCACCACCAGCACCTACACGGGGATCGACTGGGGCACGATGCAGCAGATTGTCGCCGGCCTGAGGCCGCTCTCCGCTGTCGGCGGGTAGTCAGACCAGATGATGAGGGCGGCCGCCAGGCCGCTTTACATGGTTTCGATGATGGCGTCGGCGATATCCGAAGTGCCGGCGTCCCCGCCCAGGTCGTAGGTAACCCGCTCACCGGCGCCGATGACCGCGCGCACCGCCTCGAAGACCCTGTCGGCTGCTTCCGCCTCCCCCAGGTGCTTGAGCATCAGCACGGCGGAGAGGATAGTGGCCGTGGGGTTCGCCTTGTTCTTGCCGGCGTACTTGGGCGCGCTGCCGTGGACCGGCTCGAAGACGGCCATGTTGTCGCCGATATTGGCTCCCGGAGCCACTCCCAGGCCGCCCACCAGGCCGGCGCAGAGGTCGGAGACGATGTCGCCGTAGAGGTTGGCCATCACCATGACGTCGTAGAGCTCGGGCTTCTGCACCAGCTGCATGCACATGTTGTCGACGATGCGGTCCTCGAACTCGATGTCGTCGTAGCCCGCCGCCACCTGCCGCCCGGTCTCCAGGAAGAGGCCGTCGGTGTACTTGAGGATGTTGGCCTTGTGCACCACCGTCACTTTCCTGCGCCCCTCGCGGCGGGCGTACTCGAAGGCGAAACGGATGACCCGCTCGGACGCCTTGCGGGTGATGATCTTGATGGACTCGGCGGCGTCCTCCCCCACCATGTGCTCGACGCCGGCGTAAAGGTCCTCGGTGTTCTCCCGGACCACCACCAGGTCGATCCCCTCGTAGCGCGACTTGACGCCGGGGATGGTCAGGGCCGGGCGCAGGTTCACGTACAGGTCGAGCTCCTTGCGTAAAGCGACGTTGACGCTGCGGAAACCGCTGCCCACCGGCGTGGTGATGGGGCCCTTGAGGGCGACGCCGTTCTGGCGGATCGACTCCAGCACATTATCCGGCAGCGGCGTGCCGTATTCGGCCATGATGTCCTGGCCGGCGTCCACCACATGCCATTTGATGGAAGCGCCGGAGGCGTCCACCACCCTGCGGGTTGCTTCTACAATCTCCGGACCGATGCCGTCACCGGGGATCAGGGTTACGTCATGAGCCATATGCCTCTCCGTTGTCAGTGAGCCTGTGAAAGGACAGGCTCAGGTTTCGAGGTTGAAATCTCCGTACTTGCGGAAGTGCTCCACCAGGCCGCCGTCCTTCAGGATCTTGACCATCACGGGCGGCAGCGGCTCGAAGGTCAGCGTGATGCCCTTGGTCAGGTCCCGCACCTCGCCCGCCGCCAGGTCCACCTCGAGCTCGTCGCCGGCGTCGATACGGTCGGTGTCTACCTCCAGCACCGGCAGGCCCACGTTGATGGAATTGCGGAAGAAGATGCGCGCGAAGGAATGGGCCAGGACAGCGCTGACGCCGGCGAACCTGATGATGCGCGGCGCGTGTTCGCGGCTGGAGCCCAGGCCGAAATTGCGCCCGGCGACAACGAAGTCGCCGGGAGCCATGCTGGCGGCGAACGACTCGTCGGCGTCCTCGAGGACGTGCCTGGCCAGCTCCGGCAGGTTGGTCCGCAGGTGGAAGTACCGCCCCGGGGCGATATGGTCGGTGGAGATGCTGTCCCCGAACTTCCACGCCTTGCCTCTCAGTGCCATCAGATTCTCCCGTCAGTCCTTGATGTAGTCGCGCGGATCCACGATCTCCCCGGCCAGCGCCGCCGCCGCCGCCGTAGCCGGCGAGGCCAGCCAGATGAATGCCTCAGCGTTGCCCATGCGGCCCTGGAAGTTGCGGTTCTGGGTGGCGAGGCAGACCTCGCCGTCGCCGAGGATGCCGCCGTGCACGCCGACGCAGGCGCCGCAGCCGACCCCGGTTACCAGCGCCCCCGCGGCGGCGAAGGTAGCCAGCAGCCCCTCCCCGGACGCCTGCCGGTAGATGTCGCGGGAAGCCGGCGTGACGATCAGCCGCGTATCCGGGTGGCGCTGCCTGCCCTCCAGGATGGAAGCCGCTACGCGTAGATCCTCCAGGCGGCCGTTGGTGCAGGTTCCGATAAAGACCTGATCCACCCTGGTCCCCAGCGCCTCGGACACCTTCCTGGTGTTGTCCACGGTATGGGGCGCCGAAACGGTGGGCTCGAGGGTAGAGAGGTCTATCTCGATGATACGGGCGTAGGAGGCTCCCTCATCCGGCGTCATCTCCCTGAAATCGTCCCCTCTCCCCCGCTCCTCCAGGTAGGCACGGGTCCTGGAGTCGGCGGCGAAGAGACCGGTCTTGCCCCCTGCCTCCACTGCCATGTTGGCCAGGGTGAAACGCTCGGACATCTCCATGGCCTCAGCGCCGGGGCCGCCGAACTCCAGGGCCATGTAGGTGGCCCCGTCGGCGCCGATCATGCCGATGAGATGCAGGATGAGGTCCTTGGCGTAGACGCCCTTGCTGAAACTCCCGGTAAGCTCGATCCTGATGGTCTCGGGCACCTTGAGCCAGGTCTTGCCCGTGGCTATGCCGATGGCGACGTCGGTGGAGCCCATCCCGGTGGAGAAGGCGCCCAGCGCCCCGGAAGTACAGGTATGGGAATCCGCCCCGATGAGTATGTCCCCGGGCGAAACGAAGCTCTCTACCAGGCGCTGGTGGCAGACGCCCTCGCTGATCTCGGACAGGACCGCGCCCGTCTCCCTCGCGAACCGCCTGAGGGACATGTGCGCGTTGGAAAGCTCCTTGCGCGGGCTGGGCGCTGCGTGGTCGATGAAGAGGACCGTCTTGGCGGGGTTGTGCGCCCTCACCATGTCCAGCTCCTCAAGCTGCTGGATCGCCAGGGGCCCGGTGCCGTCCTGGAGGGCGGTGACGTCCACCCCGGTCACGATTATCTCTCCTGGCTTGACATCCTTGCCGGCGTGGGCGGAGATTATCTTCTCCGCCAGCGTGCTAGCCACTGATCTCCGCTCCGCTGGAATCCTTCGACCGGGCTTCCTTGTGGTCCTTGTAGATATACATCAGCTCCTTGTCGAAGAGCCCGCGCTTGAGCTTGATGGAGGACTTGCGCGCCAGCTTGAGGATCTCGGCGCTCTCCTCGCCGGTGAGTTCGATGCCGAACTCCTGGAACTTGAGCTTGATGGCATGGCTGCCGGAATGCTTGCCGATCATCAACTGCCGCTCCAGGCCCACCTCTTCAGGGCTGAAGACCTCGTAGTTGAGCGGGTTCTTGATGACGCCGTCGGCGTGGATGCCGGACTCGTGGGCGAAGACGTTGGTGCCCACGATGGGCTTCCAGGCGGGGATCGCCCGCGATGAGGCCCGCGCCACGTATTCGGACAGCTCGCGGAAACGCTCGGTCCTGAAGTGCAGGTCGACCTTGGCGATGTGCTTGAGCGCCATGACCACCTCTTCCAGCGCTGCGTTGCCCGCGCGCTCGCCCAAGCCGTTGACGGTGGTGTTCACGAAAGTGGCCCCCGCCTTGAGGCCGGCGATGGCATTGGCCGTAGCCATGCCGAAATCATTGTGCGTATGGGTCTCGATCTCTATCTCGCACATGCGCCTGAGGTAGGAGATGACGTTGAAGGTATCGAAGGGGTCGAGGATGCCAACCGTGTCGCAGAAGCGCAGCCGGTCGGCGCCGCACTCCCGCGCCGCCCGGGCGAAACGCACCAGGAACTCCAGGTCCGCGCGCGAGGCGTCCTCGGCATTCACCGAGACATACAGGTCCTTGCTCTTGGCGAAATCGACGGCCTTGCGTATCTGGTCGAGCACCCATTTGCGCGACTTCTTCAGCTTGTGCTCGATGTGGATGTCGGAGGCCGACATGGAGATGGCCACGGCGCTGACGCCGCAGTCCAGGGAATGGCGGATGTCATCGACCACTGCCCGGTTCCAGGCCAGCAGGCTTGCCCCCAGGTCCAGACCGGCGATGTGTCTGATCGTCTTCTTCTCGTCCCCGCCCATGGCAGGGATGCCTACCTCGATCTGGTGCACCCCGATCTCGTCCAGCAGTCGGGCGATGCGTACCTTCTCCTCGTTGGCGAAGACGACGCCGGCCGTCTGCTCACCGTCGCGCAGGGTCGTGTCGTCGATCATGATGCGTGAATCCGCCATCTCAGCTATGCCGTCGATGATAAAGCTATGCAATTTTTCCTCGTAGTTGTCAGCCATAGGATTCTCCCCCCAGAACCAGCTCGACGGGGGTCTAGATAATATAGCTAATCAGGCTGCCGGTAACAACCTGCGCGACGATGCTGCTTATCAGCCAAGGCTGCCGCGCAGGCGTCCCAGCCGGCAGATCCATTCTGTCACCAGGTCCATGTCGGCGGCTTCGCCGCGCCACTCACCGGCCTGGGTCAGCTGCCTGAGCATCGGCTGGACGGTCTCCAGCAGCACGTGATAGCGGCGGTCGTCGGCGTCGGTGGGGCAGGCGATGATTCCCAGGTGCTCCTCCACCGCCCTGATATCGCGATCCATCTCGTCTATCAGGTCGGGGGGCAGGTGTCCTGCAGCCGCTTCCAGGTTGACGAAACAGGCGGCGCGGGCCAGGTCGCCCCGCATGCCCGGATAAAGCCTGAGCAGCCGCTCAACCCCCGCCGCCCCTCCCCGCTCCGCCAAAGCGTCGAGCCCCCTGCCGGTGCCGATGAACTCGGGGGGCAGCCCGATGGAATACAGCGCGCCGGTGAAGCTGATGGCCCGGGGAAGATTGCTGGCGGCGCCGATGTCGATGGCGCTGATCTGGCGCGCGATGTCCCCGTCGGCCATCAGGGCCGCGAGCTTCTCCGGTTGCGCCGCGTCGCGGGCGTAACCCACGGCGCTCTTGCGAGCCAGCCGGTCGCGCTGGCGTGGCATGATGTCGGCCAGCGTGGTCACCACCGGCATCAGGCGGGAAAAGCTCTCCAGGTAAGGGCAGGTGAAGACGCCTATCATGTCCAGCATCTCGCGGCGGGTCTGCGCGTCCAGGGGCTCAGCCGCAGCGCCAAGGACCTCGGCCGCCCTCAGCGCCAGCTGCATCGTCTCCCCCTTGCCGTGGTCATAGCGCACGCCCGACTGCACCGTTATGGTGCTGATGCCGGGGAAGTCGAGAGCCAGCGCCTCCAGGTTGTCCAGGGTGACGTGACCGCGGAAGGGCAGGGCCCCCCCGCCGAAGATGGGGAAGGCGCGGATGCCGGCGGCTTCACAGGCCGCATGGCAGTCCGCTACGGCGATCTTGACCGAGAGCACTGACGGCACCATCCCGTACACCATCGCCGAGTCGCTGCGGCCGAACATGACCCTGAGGTCATCAACCTGGTAGCCCTGGTTACGCGCCAGGGATATGTAACCGCCCACCAGCTCCCCCGACGTCAAGAGTTCGGGCACCTCCTCGATGAGGGGGATGAGCTGGACCGCGTTGGGGTCCCGGTCCATGCCGAATTCCTTGTGGCCCAGGTCGATGACGTCCTCGATGCGGCGCCTCACCTCCACGAGCTCATCCGAGCTGGCCACCATGGGCACGATCACCTCGCGGATAGCGCCCTCTCCCTCCGCCTGGGAAAGCTGGAAGTTCGATTCGATGACGCTCATCAGCGCCATCAGCTGGTGGAAGGCGGTCTCGCGGCTGGCGTTGGGTATCCTGGGCGTTACCAGCACGTCCCGGCCGGGAACGATGCCGCGCTCCATGAGGCCCAGGGTGATCTCGGCGGTCTGGTGGTAGGGCGTCAGCTTACCCTCATAATCGATCATTATCTCCTGGATTCCCAGGCCGACAGGCTGCGGCGTCAGCGCCTGGATCGCCTCCTGGGGCTCGTCGCGCACCGGGACATAGCGCGAGGCGCTGTCTGGGTGCTGCGTCATCATCGTCGCGGGTATCAGTCGTCCCATGGTCACTCCGTCAGTCTCTGTCGCACCAGCTGGTTGACCAGCTTCGGGTTGGCCCTGCCCCCGGTGGCCTTCATCACCTGGCCGACGAAGAAACCGGCAACCTGTTCCTTGCCGGCACGGAACTGTTCCACCTGTGCCGGGTTGTCCTCGATAACCTCCGCTATGACAGCGGCCAGCTCGCCCTCGTCCGAGATCTGCGAGAGTCCCCGTTCCTCCACGACCTCCAGAGCGGCGGCGCCGCTGTCGCACATCTCGGAGAAGACTTCCTTGCCGGCGTTAGCGCTGATCTTGCCCTCCCGCATCATCGTGAGGAGCTCCGCCAGGCCCGCCGGGCTCACCTTGCACTCCGCGAGCGACTGTCCGGTAGCGTTGAGGTAGCCCAGCAGCTCCCCCATCAGCCAGTTGCTCACCAGCTTGGCGTCATTGAAGTGCTCGAGTGTTTCCTCGAAATAGTCAGCAAGGCCTCGGCTCGAGGTCAGGACCTCCACGTCATAAGCCGGCAGGGACAGCTCCCTCCGGTAACGCTCGGCCCTGGCGGCCGGCAGCTCCGGCATGCCGGAGCTGACCTCGTCGACGAAATCCCCGGTCGCCACCAGCGGCACCAGGTCCGGCTCAGGGAAATATCGGTAGTCGTGGGCCTCCTCCTTACTGCGCAGGGGGCTGATCAGCCCCGAGCCCACGTCGTAATGGACGGTCTGCTGGACCACGTCGCCGCCGCTCTCCAGGATGTCCACCTGCCGGGCGATCTCCTGGGCCAGCCCCTTCTCCAGGTGCTTGAAGCTGTTCATGTTCTTAAGCTCTGTCTTGACGCCGAGACCCTCGCTGCCCGCCGGACGCATCGAGACGTTGGCGTCACAGCGCAGCGAGCCCTCTTCCATGTTGCAATCAGACACATCCAGGTACTGCAGCAGGTTCTTCAACTGGTTGAGGAAGGCCCTGGCTGCCTGGGGCGAGTGGATGTCCGGCCGGGTCACTATCTCCACCAGGGGCGTCCCGGAGCGGTTGAAATCTATCAGCGAGTAGAGGGAGTCGGCGATACGGCCGCTTTCCCCCGCGTGGATGTTCTTGGCGGTGTCCTCCTCCATGTGGACCCGCTCGATTCCCACGTCCTGGATGCCGTCTTGCGTCGTGACCTCCAGGCGGCCGTCTACGGCGAAAGGCTGGTCGTACTGTGATATCTGGTAGCCCTTGGGCAGGTCCGGGTAAAAGTAGTTCTTGCGGTGGAAGATGCTCCGCTCAGGGATGGAGCAGCCGAGCGCCAGTCCGATCCTGGCCAGGTAGCGTATGGCCTGGCGGTTGATCACCGGCAGCGCCCCGGGGTGGGCCATGCAGACCGGGCAGACACGGGTATTGGGCGTGCCGCCGAACTCCACCCTGCAGCCACAGAACATCTTACTGGCAGTGGACAGCTCCACGTGGATCTCCAGCCCTATCACTGGTTCGTAAGCCATCAGTCCCGCCCTTCGATGAACGGTGAGACGCTGTCGAAGCCGATCAGCTCCTCGGCGGCGCGGGCTGCCCGGAGGAGCAGGTTCTCCCTGAAGGCCGGTGCGATCATCTGGAATCCGGCAGGCAGGCCGTCCGCCAGCCCGGAGGGTATCGAGATGGCCGGCAAGCCCGCCAGGTTAACGGGTATGGTGCAGATGTCTGACATATACATGGTCAGCGGGTCGCCAGTCTTCTCCCCCAGCCTGAAAGCGGTTGTGGGCGTGGTCGGTGACACCAGGAGGTCGTAATGACCGAATGCCCTGGTGAAATCCTCGACGATCAGGGTGCGGACTTTCTGCGCCTGACCGTAATAGGCGTCGTAATAACCCGACGAAAGCGCGTAGGTCCCCAGCATGATGCGGCGCTGCACCTCTTCACCGAAGCCTTCACGGCGGGTCTGTTCGTACATCCCGGTGATGTCGCCGGCGCCGGCAGCCCGGTGACCGTAACGGACGCCGTCATAGCGCGCGAGGTTGGCGCTGGCCTCGGCTGGGGCAAGTATGTAGTACGCCGGCAGGGCGTACTCCGCGTGGGGCAGCCTGGCTTCACCGACCCTGGCGCCGGCTGATTCCAGCTTTTCCATGACAGCATCGAACGAAGAACACACACCCGGGTCGACGCCTCCTGCCAGAAGGTCGCTGACAACCCCCACCCTCAGTCCAGTCAGATCGCTGTCTTCCGGTGCCCTGATCCCTTCCGGATGCTCCAGCGAGGTCGAATCCAGGGGGTCCTTGCCCGTCAAATAGCGCAGGGCGAGGGCGGCGTCGGCGACATCCCTGGTGATGGGTCCCACCTGGTCGAATGAGGAAGCGAAAGCCACCAGTCCGTAACGCGAGACGCAGCCATAAGTCGGCTTGAGCCCTACCACGCCGCAGAAAGCCGCCGGCTGGCGGATGGAGCCCCCGGTATCCGAACCGACGGCCCAGACGGCCTCCCCCGCGGCCACCGCCGCAGCTGAACCGCCGCTGGAGCCGCCGGGCACCCGCGTCACATCCCAGGGATTCCTGGTGGGACCGAAGGCGGAGTTCTCCGTGGAGGAGCCCATGGCGAATTCGTCCATGTTGGTCTTGCCCAGGTTGATGATGCCGGCTTCCTGCAACTGGCGCACGCAGGTGGCAGTGTAGATCGGCATGTAGTTTTCCAGGTAGCGCGAGGCACAGGTGGTCGGCTGCCCCTCGACGCAGAGTACGTCCTTGATCGCAGTCGGGATGCCCGCCAGGCCAGGGCTGTCGCCGTCGACGAAAGTCCTTGCCGCTTCCTCGGCGGCCTCTTCCTTGCGGATATGCAGGAACGCCGCTATCTCCCCGTCGTGACGTTCGATCTGGTCCAGGAAGGCAGCGGTCAACTCAGCCGGGGTGATCTCCCCCGCACGCATCATCTTCCCCGCCTCCACGGCTGTCAGTCGCAGCAGGTTCAAGGGGTCACCCTTCGATTATCGGGGGCACGCGGAAGGCGCCGCTCTCGACCTCGGGCCCGTTGAGCAGTGCTGCTTCGCGGGACACGGAAGGGCGCACCTCGTCATCGCGCATGACGTTTGACAGCCGTACCACATGGGTCGTCGGCTCCACGTCCTCGAGCTCGAGTTCGGCTATCTTGTCGATATGGCTGATGATGGAAGTGAGCTGCGACACGTACCGGTCGAGCTCATCCTCCTCGATATTCAGGCGTGCCAGCCTGGCAACGTACCTGACATCTTCGTGTGAGATCATGCCCCTGTATCTCCCATGATGTTTGGCAGGGCCCAGGGGGCAATCTTATCATTTTTGGGGGGACTGGCAGGAACCAGTTCGCTGTGGAACGCCTGCCGGCGGGGCTGCTGGCAGGCAACCGCC
>QZKG01000077.1 GCA_003599855.1 Gaiellales bacterium
GGAAGATGGCAGTCTTCAAAACCGAAGGATATCGTGTCGCTCACCCTGGGGGACAAATTATTTTGCTGTTTTGGGGAACTTTAGCGTTGCTGCTGACAAATGACTGGATGCTTGTTGACGAATACGCAGACAGGGGCGAATCAGCCAGATCAACCGCCCGTCCTCAGCTTCAAGAAATGCTCTCAAGAATCAAGAAGAAGGATGTGGACGCAGTTATCGTCCACAAGATAGACCGGCTAGCCCGCAATATGTCAGACCATGTGGCTATCAAATCAATTCTGACGCGCTCGGGAGCACAGCTGGTCTCTGTAGTTGAAAACATCGAAGACAGCGCCTCTGGACGCTTCGTAGAAGGTATCCATGCGCTGATGGCCGAGTTCTATTCCGCTAATTTATCGGCAGAGGTTAAAAAGGGACTGCTTCAAAAAGCCAGGTCAGGCGGGATGGTCACAAGAGCTCCGGTGGGTTACAGAAACGTCAGAGATACAATCGAGGGTAAAAGCATTGCCAGAGTTATTCTTGATGAGGAAATGGCACCGCTGGTTAAAGAATGCTTCACTCTCTATGCCACCGGAAACTATTCACTGGCCGAGATTCAAAAGATCATGGCCAAGAAGGGCCTCCGGAACAACTTTTCCAAGAAGCGGCCATATCCCGAGTTTTGCAAATCTTCAATCGCCTCACTGCTTCAAAACAGGTTCTATATGGGGATCGTGAAATACCGAAACGTCGAATATCCGGGGCTGCATGAGCCTCTGGTTGATCAAGCTCTCTTTCAAAGAGTCCAGCAGATGCTAAGAAGCAGGGATCAGGCAGGAGAAAGAAAGCGAAAGCATCCTCATTATCTCAAAGGTACAATCTTCTGCGCTGATGCGGTTCAAGGCTCTCATTTCTACTGGCCAAAGACAAGTATCCCTACTTCTACTGCCTTGGACAGAAAAAACATAACGGCTGTTCGCAGAAATACATCGATACGGATTGGCTTGAGAATGATATTGAAAAACTCTACAAGGATATTCAGCTTCCATCAAAGACCGTTCAGGAACTCAAGAAGATCATGGAAAAGGAAATCGTAAATCATCAAGCGTCCTCAATCCTGCAAAGAAAGCGGCTTATCAAGAATATCGAAGACTTGAATGACAAGCGATACAAGCTGGTCGAGGCATATTACGCCGGAGCTATCGCCATCGATATCTTAAAAGGCGAACAGGAAAGGCTGGTCAATGAAATCGGACTTGCTGAAGACCAGCTGAAAGCCATAGATGGAAAAAGCGATAACGTCCAGGAGCTGCTCGAACTCGCGATCAAGTTGGCTGGAAACTGCCACAAAGCGTACATGAAAGCGAAGGACGACAACCGGCGGCTCATGAATCAATCCTTCTTCACGAAAATCCTGGTCGGCAACGGAAAGTTAAAAGAG
Organism: Gaiellales bacterium; assembly: GCA_003599855.1. GTDB lineage: Bacteria > Actinomycetota > Thermoleophilia > BMS3ABIN01 > BMS3ABIN01 > SURF-19. Next base: position 1,421 of record QZKG01000077.1, read on the forward strand.
GTCCATTACACCGACCTCTTCTCTGAGATTTTTTCAGGCAGTAGTTTGAATAAGTCAGATCTGGTCGGGGTGGGCGGATTTGAACCGCCGGCCTCACGGTCCCGAACCGTGCGCTCTACCAGGCTGAGCCACACCCCGACGCCAGCGGATATTTTAGCATGAAACCGCGCCGCCTTTTTGGAAATGGCGAAGGGCCCGGTTCCGGGCCCTTCTTTGCGTGTGCCTGTGAAGTGTCTAGACTACGCCGCTGATCAGCGACACGTCGTAACCCGCCTGCTGCGCCATGAGCTTGAAGTCGTGCGGGCTGCTGGCAACCAGGGCAGCGTCCTGCAGCGTCACCAGCCCGTCCTTATAGAGGTTCAGGAGCGACTGGTCGAAGGTCTGCATGCCGTAGTAGTCGCCTTCCCTGAGAGCTTCTTCGAGTTTGTGCGTCTGATTGGAATCCAGCACCAGGTCCCGTATGCGCTTGGTCATCACCATGACTTCCACTGCGGGAACGCGCCCTTCTCCGCTGGCGCTGGGAAGCAGTCTCTGGGAGATGATGCCCCTGAGCGCTCCAGCCAGGAGGATCCGTACCTGCTTCTGCTGGTGCAGCGGGAAGAAGTCGATGATGCGGTTCACGGTCTCGCTGACATCGATGGTGTGCAGGGTGCTCAACACCAGGTGTCCCGTCTGGGCAGCGGTGATGGCCGTGCGCACCGTTTCCAGGTCGCGCATCTCCCCGATGAAGATGACGTCGGGGTCCTGCCTGAGTATGTACCTGAGGGCGGTGGAATAACTGCGAGTATCGATGCCGACCTCGCGCTGGTTGATGATGGATTTGTTGTCGCGGTGCAGGATCTCGATGGGGTCCTCGATGGTGACGATATGACGTCGGAGGCTCTGATTGATGAAATCGATCATCGACGCCAGCGTCGTGGTCTTGCCGCTACCGGTCGTCCCGGTCACGAGGATCATCCCGCGCGGCTCCAGGGCTATCTTCTTCAGGATCGGCGGCAGTCGCAATTCGTCGAAAGTGGGGATCTTGCCGACCACCTGCCGCATGGCGACGCTGATGCTGCCACGCTGCCTGAAGATGTTGACCCGGAAGCGCCCGACGCCCTTGACGCCGTAGGCGAAATCGATCTCGTTCTGCTCAGAGAAGATCGCTATCTGCTTATCGTTCATCAGGGCAGCGGCGTACTCCTTCATACCTTCCGGGCTGATGGCTTCGCCTTCCATCTCGAACAGCTCGCCGTTGACCCTCATGATCGGCGGGCTGCCGGCCTTGAGGTGGAGGTCAGACGCCTCACGCTGCACCATTTCAAGCAGCAGTACTTCTATGCTTTTCATTTATTTCGCCCCCGTGAAGATAAAGTTGCGCCTCTCCCGATACGGCTTCCATAGTCTTCTTCGGTTGATACAGCAGCGCTCTTAAGCCGCCGCTGCCGGCAGGGGCGGCGCCGCCACAGGCCCCTTGAACGGATGATGCGGCCCGGAAGGGATGGTGCCTGCTTCATTGAAATAACACTAGTGTCTGCTTTTATCCGGTAGCGGGTATCCTTTATCGCAACCGACCCATGGGGGAATATTGGCACGGAGCACTGAGTTAACCATATCCTGCAGTGACCTGACCAAATACTACGGCCGTGTCCGGGGCATCGAGGGGCTCGACCTCGGGATCAGGCGCGGCGAGATCTTCGGGTTCCTGGGCCCTAACGGGGCCGGCAAGACCACTACCATCCGCCAACTCATGGGCATGATCCGCCCAACCCGGGGCATTGCGACTATCCTTGGCCTTGATTCCTGGAACGACTCGGTGGAGATCAAACGCCGTGTTGGTTGTATCCCGGGCGACGTCAACCTCTATGACCAGCTGAGGGTACATGAATTGCTCGACTATGTAGACCGCTTCCGCCCTGGGGTGGACCCCCTGCGAGGCGAGCTGGTCGAACGTTTCGATCTGGATACCGGCAAACGGGTCAAGTCCCTGTCAAGCGGGAACCGTCAGAAGGTCGCGATCGTGCTCGCCTTCATGCACGACCCGGAGATCCTCATCCTGGACGAACCCACCAGCGGTCTCGATCCCCTCAAGCAGCAGGAATTCTACAACCTGATCGAGGAAATGCGTGAGCGCGGCAAGACTGTGTTCCTGTCTTCGCATATCCTTTCCGAAGTGGAGCGCGTGTGTGATCGCGTCGGCATAGTTCGCGAGGGGCGGCTGGTTGACGTCAGTACCATCGAGGAACTGATGCAAAGGAAAGTTCGGCACATGGACGTCAGGTTCCGCGACCAGCCGGCGGCGGCAGAGTTCGAGGCGCTGCCCCAGGTCAGTTCGGTCCAGAAGCACGACGACCACATGAGGATCACCATCAGGGGCGATGTCGATGCGCTGATCAAGCTGCTGGCCACTCATGAGGTGGAGGACCTCACTTTCAAACAGCCCAGTCTCGAGGATTTCTTCCTCAGCTTCTATGACGACCAGGGAGCTGCCGATGAACCTTAACCTTGTCCAGAGGAGCATCCTCGACCGCAGGATCTCCCTGATCATATACGCGCTGGGCGTGGCTGCCTACGGCATCCTGATGACTTCCATCTGGCCGTCGATGGCTGACGACCTCAGTACCCTCGAGCAGCTCTGGGAAAACTATCCTGAAGGCCTGAAGACTGTTTTCGGCGCCGATATCCCCTTCACCAGGTTCGATGGCTTCCTGACTCTGGAGTATTTCACCATCATGTGGATCATCATCGGCGTGGCTTTCTCGGCCTCGGTTGCTACCGGCGCCCTCGCCGGGGAGATAGACAAGGGCACTATGGAACTCCTACTGGCGCAGCCAGTGTCACGCGTATCGGTAGTGCTGAGCAAGATGCTGTTCCACGCCGCCGGGCTCGCGTTCCTCATCGCCGCCACCATGATCCCCCTGAAACTGGGGGCGCTGGTGATCGACGCCGAGTTGAGTACGCGGGGGGTCGCGGCGCTTTCCCTGCTGCTTTTTTTCTTCGTGATGAGCTTCGGCTCGCTGGGTTTTCTCTTCTCGGCCTGGTTCAGCGACCGGGGCAGGGCTGTATTCGCCGTGGTGGGCCTACTGATCTTCGCCTACGCCCTCGACATCCTGGCCAAGTTCAACGACTTCATCGGCAACTTCCACTTCCTGTCGCTGTTCCGGTACTACGACCCCTATCCCTATATGCACTCAGCAACGATCGACTGGAGCGACCTGGCGGTCTACGCCGGCATCTCGCTGACAGCAAGCGCCCTGGCGGCATTCCACTTCAGGCGGCGCGACATCGCTGTCTGAGAAGGGAAAGCCCCTCCGGCGCTGTTTGAAAATCGGGCCACGGATGGTTAAAATCTGATGTTGATCAGGTGATGGCGCATTCGTCTAGTGGCCTAGGACGCCGCCCTCTCACGGCGGTAGCAGGGGTTCAAATCCCCTATGCGCTACCATCCTCTCCTGGCTTGATCCCGATCGATTTCCAGATCATCAGGCGCTGGCGCCGCTAACCTTTGGATGAGAGCATGCCTGCGGCTGCGTCGATACGTTCAAGGCTTTTCTCCCTGCCCAGCGCCATCAGTGTCTCGAACATGCCGGGGGTGACCGTCCGGCCGCTCACAGCGATCCTGACAGGCTGCAGGAATCTTCCAAGCTTTATGTCCATCTTGTCCGCCCTCTCGCGCAGGGACGATTCCAGCCCCCCGGCGTCATAGGGCTCGATGGCGGCGATGACTTCCCTCGCGGCCGCGAGGACGCCAGGGGCGTTTTCGTCGTCAAGCAACTTCGACAGGGCTTTTTCTTCGTATGCGAAGGGCAGGAAGAAGAAGCCCGTGAGCGTGATGAAGTCCTCCAGGGTCTTCATCTTCTCATGGACTAGCGGCACCAGGTCAGCGACGCCGGGAAGCCCGTCGCTCCCCGGCAGGCCTTCCAGAGGCCCGCCTGCCAGGTATTCCTCCACGCGTTGGGCGAGTTCATTCCCCGGTAACGACCTGATGTGGCTGCCGTTCATCCATAAGAGTTTGTCATTATCGAACACAGCCGCGTTCTTGCCGACGCGCTCCAGTGTGAAACTGCTCACCAGTTCCTCGAGCGTGAAGAGCGTCGTCTCGCCGTCCAGGCTCCAGCCGAGCAACGCCAGGTAGTTGATCATCGCCTCGCGGATATAGCCCTTCGAGCGAAACTCCTCTACCGACACCGAGCCGTGCCGTTTGGACAGTGGCGACTGGTCCGGTCCCAGGATAAGCGGGAGGTGGGCATAGGCGGGCACCGTTCCCCCCAGCGCCTGGATGACGTGGATCTGTTTGGGGGTGTTGGGCAGGTGGTCGTCGCCGCGGATCACGTGGCTCACAGCCATGGCGTCGTCATCCACAGCAGCAGCGAAATTGTAGGTCGGCACACCGTTCGAGCGTACGATGATAAAGTCATCGGACAGGGCGTCATCGAATTCGACATCCCCCCGCACCAGGTCCCTGACCACCGTGCTGCCGCTGTCAGGGGTGCGCAACCTGACTACATAGTCCCCCGAAGCCTGCTTCCCGGCGCCCTCGCGGCATGTCCCCGGGTAGAGGAACTGCCTCCCCTCCTCCCTTGCTGCCCTGCGGGCGTCTTCCAGAGCTTTGGGCGAACAGTAGCAACGGTATGCCCGCCCCTCCTCAAACAGGCGTTGAGCAGCGCTCTCGTAAAGCCCAGCGCGCTCCATCTGCCTGTAGGGACCGCAAGCGCCGCCCTTGCCAGGTCCTTCATCCCAATCGAGACCGAGCCAGGCCATGCTGCTGATTATCTGCTCGACGGCCGCCTCGGTGGATCGGGCCGTGTCGGTATCCTCTATCCTCAAGATGAATGCGCCGCCCATTGAGCGGGCGAACAGCCAGCTAAACAGGGCGGTGCGCGCGCCGCCGACGTGGAGGTGCCCGGTCGGGCTGGGCGCGAACCTGGTCCTGACTGTCACTTCATTCCCCATAACTATGTACCCATTACTGTGTAGTCACATCGATCATCCCGTCTCTCGGGATTCTATAACGCCGGTCACGGCAGGCAAAACGGCAAAAAAAAAGAGCCCGGCGCTGGCCGGGCTCCTGATCTTATCACTGTAACGGCTACAGCCTGGTGGCGCCCACGTAGGAGCCGCCGTAGTTCACCGGCGCGATGGAGACCACCTGACCTTCGAACGGCGCGTGGATCATGTTGCCGCCGCCGATGTAGATGCCGACGTGGCTTATCCCGCCGCCGTATCCGAAGAACACCAGGTCACCCGGAGCCAGGTCACCGTAACCCACATGAGTGCCGTAGCCGTACTGGGCCGCAGCCGAATGCGGCAGCGAGTAGCCCAGCGCCCCGTATACCACCATCACAAGCCCGGAACAGTCTACACCGCTCGCTGACGCTCCACCCCAGACATAAGGCACGCCCAGGTACTGCATGGCGATGCCAACCGCGCCGCCGGCTGTCGATATGGGAGCAGCACCTCCGCCGCCGCCGCCATAACCGCCGCCACCGGCGTTGGCGCTGACCTCTGCCTGGAGCCTGGCCTGCTCGGCGGCCTCCTGCTCGCGTACGGCAGCTATCTCGTCCTCGATCTGCGCCAGCATCTGCTGACGTTCAGCCAGGCCGGCTTCGATGTCGGCCTTCTCTGCCTCGAGCTGCCCCAGCAGTTCACTCTGGGTCTTCTGGTCCGAGGCCAGCTTTTGCTGGGATTCTTCTATCTGCGCCTTGAGGAGCTTCACCTGTTCCACGTCGTCCCTGTCCTGCTGGCCGACCTTGGTCAGCATGTCGAACTTGGTCAGGAAGTCGTTAATATCGGTAGTCGCCATGAGCACGTCCAGGATGTCGGTGCTGCCGTTCTTGTAGATGTTGGCGACCCGCTTGTCCAGCCTTTCCTGGGTCTCACCAAGTACTAACGCAGTCTCCTCGAGCTTTGTCTCGTTCTCGGCGATGTCCGCCTCGATGCGCTCCAGCTCATAGCTGGCGAAGTTATACTTCTCAACCTTTGCTTCCAGTTCCGCGTTGAGAACGGCTATCTGCTCCTGCACCGCTTGGGCATCCGATTCCATGCTGCTGACATCGCCGGATGGCTCTGCGCCGGCGAACGACACTACCAGCATGAGTACGGAAAGGGAGATCAGTGAGAGGCAAAATAATAGGAAGACGATGAGCCTTCCGGACTTTTTTCTTTTGTGGGGTTCTTTGGCGGGAGAATTGGTGATGATATTGAAGGCCTTGTCTGAACAACCTTTAATCAATCGTCATCGCCTCCTTCGTGGCGCAACAGGCGCCAAAAGTGGGCTGATATTTTTCTTCAAACTTTGAGAACCTTAGCAACAGGGATTTTGGAAGTCAAACAAAAGAAATGAATAAACAGCAAAATATCACGCTATTTGCGACATTTTATGCCGATTTTGCGTCATTGCCGGCCGAAATAATCCGCCAAAACTGAAAAAATCGCCTCTGAGGCATCCGATGCAAAGGTATCATCGTCCAGGCGGTCATTCATCCCTTCTCCCGTGATGAAGCAGGGTTCCACCACCACCGCTGTCATCTCGGTCTCCCGCAGCACCGCGAAGTTCCTGCCCATAGCAGGCATCACTGGCACAGCGGCCGCCTCGGCAATGCTCGCGACGATGGCGTCGGCAAGGATCCTGCCTGCTTCGGAGTAATAGCCCTTGCGCGAGAAATAGTAAGCGGCTGCTCCCTGGGCCCGGGGATTGTCGCTCCAGTTCATGTGGATGCTGATGAAGAGGTCTGCCCTGGCTGTGTTTGCAGTCGCAGGCCTGAGATAGAGCGGCACCGTCTGGTCGCTCTCGCGGGTCATGACCACCCTGGCCCCGGCTGACTCCAGGGCCCGCGAGAGCCGGGTTGCGACAGCCAGGCTCACGTCCTTCTCGCATCGCCCGGCGCTGTTGACGGCGCCCGTGTCGTCGCCTCCATGGCCGGCGTCGATGACGATCGTACAACGATCGAGGGTCCTGCCCCCAGCGGCACCGCCGTTGCGGTCAGGTATCTTCCCTTCGTCGGAGTGCGGCTCGCCGTCCTTGGTTACCACGTCAATCAGCTTGAGAACTGAATCATCGACCATGCCGTCCACCACCAGGCCGGAGTTCTTCTGGAAATCCAGGACCGCCCGTTCGGTCATGGGCCCGAAGATGCCGTCCTCCGGACCGGCATTGAAGCCGAGGCAGTTCAGCGAGCGTTGCAGCATCAGGACGTCCGCCCCCCGGAACGGCGGTATCTTCAGGTACAGGAGCCTCTCCCCCGCCTCATAACCCGACTCCACCAGTTCGCACCAGGTGTTCTCCGCGATGACGCCGTCGGCCACCAGCCCGTTGCTCTGCTGGAACTGAAGCACCGCCAGGCGGGTATCATCTCCAAAATACCCATCCACGCCGTCCGTGCCCAGATCGAAACCCAGACTTCGCAGCCTGGATTGCACGTCCAGCACTTCTTTGCCCCTGTCGCCTGATTTCAGGATCCTCAAGGCGTAACAGCCTCCGGTGAGTGTCTAATGAAATGATCGGTCATGATCATCCGGGCAAGGGCACCCTGCCCGGGTCAGATTCTAAGATTAATCGCTGTCCGGGCCAGGTTCAAGCTGGAGAGGCCACGGGATGCTGTTACCGGCGCCCGGCTGGACGGCGGCAGCTATCGCCCTGTAGGTCGTCCGGGCGGCCTTCTCCGCGGCTGCGGCAGCGCCGTCACCCTGGGCCAGGCAAACTGCCGCCATGGCCGAGAAGAAGCAGCCGGTGCCGTGCGGATCGCCCGGCAGCCTTGGGCCTGCGGCCCTGATCATCCTGACACCGGAACCGTCGAGGAAGACATCCACCGGTTCGTCGGTCCAGGCGCCGCCTGTGATGCAGACGGCGCCGGCTCCCAGCTCAAGGATCGACCGTGCCGCCTCGACCGCCTGCTCGGCCGACTCGATGGACGCGCCGCTGATCAACTCCGCCTCCAGGACGTTGGGGGTTGCTAGCGCACATGCGGGCAGCAGAAGCTCCACGGTCGCTTTAATGGCGTCCTGGTCCGCAAGCGGGGCTCCTGATGAACTTATGAACACCGGATCGACGACCAGGCTGCCCAACCGGTCCGTTCTGTCGGCCACAACCGATACTGCTTCGCCGGTCGGCAGCATGCCAGTCTTGGCGCTGTCGAATATGATGTCTGCCAGGAGGAGATCCAGTTGCGCTGCCATCAGGTCCGGATCGACGGCATTCACCGATCCGACCCCTCTCGTGTCCTGGACCGTCAGAGCGGTCACGACGGCGGCTCCGTATACCCCCGCTGCCACGAAAGCCCTGGTATCAGCGATGACCCCAGCGCCGCCGGAGGGGTCTAACCCGGCGATGGTCAGGACTTTTCTCAAGGGGTCAGTCATGCCTGAAGTGCTCGAAGCCGCGCGTTTTGAGGGCTGACTCATGTCCGTCTGGCGCGATGACGGAGATAGCGCCTGCGTCAGCCGTGATTTGTCCGATCACCGCTGCCCTGACATCCCCCCGCTGCTCAATCGCCTTGAGAGCGCCGTCCACCGACTCTGCCGGAAAGGTTGCCAGCAGCTCATAATCCTCGCCGCCGCCAAGGGCCAGCGCCTCACGGTCCCAGCCATGCTCCCGGCAGGCAGCGTCCAGCTCGGGTGGGTGCGGCAGCGACGCGATGTCGATGGTGGCCCCCACGCCGCTGGCAGCGCAGATGTGGCGCAAGTCGGTAGCAAGGCCGTCGCTGATGTCGGTCATAGAGGTGGCGCCGGCGTCCCTGGCTGCCATGGCTGCTGCCAGCCTCGGCTCAGGGGATCTGAACGCACGCAACAAGCCTGGATAGGCGTCACCGGTCCCGGCGGCCAGCAGCCGCATCCCGGCGGCAGCACCTCCCAGCGCTCCCGTCACGACTATCGCCTCGCCCGGCGCGGCCCCCGATCGCGCCATGGCATCCCCGCTGACGGACCCTGCTGCAGAGATATTGATTATCAGACCTGATCCTGAAGCGGTGGTGTCGCCGCCGATCACCCTCAGCCCGTATTCATCACAACCTGACTTTATGCCACGGCAGAGGTCGAGGACATACTCCGCCTCCATGCGCGCCTCGATGGCCAGAGAGACCAGCGCATAGAGCGGCTGCGACGCCATGGCAGCCAGGTCACTTAGGTTCACCATCAGGCTTTTTCGTCCAAGCTCCTCGGCGCTCTGCCAGCCTGTCTGAAAATGGACCCCTTCCACCAGCATGTCGGTGGTCCAGGCAAGCTTTGTCGCTGCGGGCGCGTCCACCACCGCGGCGTCGTCCCCGATGCCCAGGATCACATCATCGCCTTCGCTCGCGAAGAGGCGCCTCACCTCGATGAGCAGGGCCTCCTCGCCCATCTCTTCCATCAGCAAGCCTGTATCTCTCCGGCCTCGATTCCGAGATAATCAGAGACTACCTTCATGGCGCAGAGCTCGGCGCACATGCTGCACCCTTCTGTCGAAGCGCTCTGGCGTTCGTTGTAGATCCTGCCAGCCCTGCCAGGATCGATAGCCAGCCTTATCTGTTCATCCCAGTCCAGCGCCTTGCGTGCCCGGGCCATGCTCTCATCCCACCGGGCGGCCCCGGGGAGACCCTTGGCGATATCCGCCGCGTGCGCTGCTATCCGCGATACCATGACTCCCTGGAACACATCGTCCCGGTCCGGCAGCCCTAGATGTTCCGCCGCGGTCACGTAACAGAGGAAGTCAGCGCCGGCAGTGCCCGCAACCGCGCCACCGATGGCAGCAGTAACATGGTCATAACCGGGCGCGACATCTGTCACCAGCGGTCCCAGGACATAGAGCGGCGCGCCCTCTGTGAGTTTCTTGGCGGTCCTGACGCTGGCGTCGATCTCAGACAGGGGGACGTGGCCCGGACCCTCGATGATCGACTGTACGCCGGACTCCCTGGCCCTGGCTGCCAAACGCCCCATGGTGACCAGCTCCTGATACTGGGCCCTGTCGCCGGAATCGGCGATACAACCGGGCCTCAGCCCGTCGCCGATGCTGATGGTTACATCCCAGCGCGCCAGGATCTCCAGCAATTCATCGTAATATTCATAGTAGGGATTCTCGCGGTCGTGGTGCAGCATCCAGGCGATCATGAAGGCGCCGCCCCGGCTGACCACGTCCATCAGGCGGCCCTGCTGTTCCAGCTCCTCCAGGGCCGAGCGGGTAAGCCCGGCGTGAATAGTCATGAAATCAACGCCATCCGCTGCGTGCCGTTCGACCACCGCGAGCAGTTCCTCCGCGTCCATGGCCACCATGCTGCCGTCACGCTCGCGCGACTCGACTGCAGCCTCGTATACGGGTACGGTCCCCAAAGGCAGCGCGCACCGCGCGGCGATGCCGGAACGTATCGCGCGGATATCGCCGCCGCTCGACAGGTCCATGACGGCGTCGGCCCCCGCTTCGACCGCTGCCTGCAGTTTCGCAAGCTCATCGTCCAGCGAGGCTGACATGCTCGATGCGCCGATGTTGGCGTTCACGCGCGTAGGCATGCCGGAACCGATTGCGCGCGTCTCGACTTTCCTGCCGCTGTTGCCTGCCGGGATGACGACATGCCCGGCCAGCATACTTTCCGCCAGTTGCGGCACGCCCACTCCCGAAGCCGACGCGGCTTCCTTGAGACGCCGTGGCTCCTTGCCCGCGGCGATCCTCTGAAGTAATGTCTGTGATCCGCTCATTTCCTGCTGCCTGTCTTCCTTTTGCGACTCTGCCGCGCTTTCATGAGCGCCTCCTTGAGCTCAGCCACGGCCTTGACCATGTCCTCTGCCATTGTTACAGCAGAGATCACGGCAACACTGTCGGCCCCTGCCTCGACACATTCGGCGACGTTGCCGGCATTGATTCCTCCGATGGCGACCACGGGGATCCCGACTACTGCCTTGACCTTGGTGATCCTGGCGACGCCCAACTCCTGCTTGCCTGGTTTAGTCGGAGAGCTGAACACCGGGCCGACGCCTACATAATCAGCCCCCAGCTTCTCGGCCTTGATCGCCTGGTCGTGCTTGCTGGTCGACTCACCGATTATCACTGAATCGCCCAGCATGCGCCGGGCTGCCGTCAGGGCGATGTCATCAGGACCGACGTGCAGGCCTTCGGCCCTGCTGGCCATGGCGATGCCGACATGGTCGTTGATGATCAGCGGGATGCCCGCCTTGCTGGTCACCTCGTTTATCGCAATGGCCATCTTCAGGGCTTCGCCCATCGGCCGGCGCTTGACACGCATCTGCACCGCATCCGCGCCACCCTCGACAGCTGCCCTGGCAATGTCGACGTGGTCCCTGCCCAGCTCTGGAACCGAGGCCGTGATCACGTACAATCCAAGATCCATGTTTCCCCCTGCTGATTCTGACTATCGGGAATTCTTTCGTGCCTGGAGCAGTATTCCTGCTCCCTCCCTTGCCAGATAGTATTCCCTGTCCCGGGCAGGCGCAACTGCCGGCCCCGGCACTGACGCTGTCGCCTGCAAGCAACAGCAAACCATCCTGGCATGGTAAGGGTTGTCGGCAGCTTTCCGGGTTACTGTTAGCTGGGCGCGGCCATCCAGGTCCAGTCCGCAGCCATCATCTGCCGCAGGACGACCGTGACAACTTCGCTTCCAGCTATAGCGTGGCGGCCTCAAGCGGCAGCTTCTCCATTACTACTTCTGCAGCCCGCTTGCCGGACAGGAGCATCGATCCGAAGGTGGGGCCCATGCGCGGCAATCCGTACGCAGTGGATACAGCCATGCCGGTGATTACCAGCCCCGGCATGAACTCTCCGGTGCGCTCCAGGATAAGATCCTCGGACTGTTCTACCCACATGGCCCCGAAGCCAACCGTCTCGGCCAGGCCCCGGTCTTCGAGCTTGGACAGCACGCAAGCGTCATGACCGGTCGAGTCGACTACGATCTTCGACTCCAAGGCCACCGGGTCCACGCACGTGATCTCCCTCGGCAGAGAGACGATCGGGGTCCAGTTGATGACGACGCCGGCCACCCTGTTGCCTTCCCTCAGCACCACGTCCTCGAAGATGGTCATGTTGGCGAACTTCACGCCGGCATCGCAGGCGGCGGCGATGAGCTTTGAGCATGCGTGAGGACCGTCGGCAACGTAAAGGCCCTCCCTGGCCATCTCGTAGGGGACACCTAGCTCATCCAGCACTGTTTGCGCCGGCGCTCTCAGCGTAACCTTGTTCATCAGGTAGCCGCCGATCCAGAAACCGCCGCCCAGGTAGTTGTTGCGCTCCACGATGAGGGTCTTGTAACCGCGGGCAGCCAGCTCGCGACCGGCCATCAGACCACTGGGGCCGCCGCCGACGATGATCACGTCGCTCTCGGCGTACTCCTCGAACTGCCTCATGAAACTGCCGACTATCGCCCTGGTCACGTCCTTCTCGTCAATCGGATGGAATACGGCCACTGTCCTTCTCCTTTCTGTCATAAAAACGAAATGCCGCACCAACACCGGTACGGCTCCCTAAAGAGACATCCCTGCGCTGGCATTACCCAGATCAGGTTCATGGGGTCAGTGGACCTATCCACTTTCTCAGCCGCTTATTCCGCAGCTCCCCCATATTCGATTTTGATCAGAAAGGATTATAACATCTTTGAAGCATCATCAGATCTCGCGCCTCGCTTTGTCCCCGGCTCTCCCTGAGCCGGTCAAGATGCGCGTGGATGAATCAGGAGGCGTTCGCGTGCTCTACTGCCGGTGAGTTGTTCCTGATTACGGGTCTCTCTCCCCCGCCGTCTATCACCCGCAGTACAGTTCCATTCCCGATGGCCGGGTCCACGCTCCACTGTTCCGGAGGAAACCTCTCTTCAAGATCCTCCCCGCAGATCTCGCAATATCCCCACCTGTTGACCGAACCTGCGGACATGCAGTGATGGCAGTCTCTGCTCATTTCTTACACCCCTGTCAGCGGCGCTGCCGGCATGCGTCCCCTGATGGGAAAGGGCTTTCCCTGCCGGCCCGTCCTTCTCGCTCATTCTATCGCTCATGAATCACGATACCCGCCACCAACACCTCCCAAACTTAACTCTTTCTTATGGCTTGGCGGCGCAGCGAGACAGGATCAGGTCTTCGATTTGGGGCGTGCGGAGACCGGACAGAAGGGAATCTTGTTCTCGACCATTATGAAGATGTCGACGATCTCGGGGTCGAACTGGCTCCCCCTGTTGGCCATCAGCTGGGCTTTAGCGTTATCCGGCGACATGGCCTTGCGGTACGAACGATCCGAGGTCATGGCATCGTATGCGTCGGCCACGGCCATGATGCGCGAACCCAGAGGTATATCCTCCCCCGCTTTTCCGTCGGGATAGCCTCCTCCCGAGAAACGCTCATGATGATGCCTGATTATCGCCCTTACGGTCGCATCGCGGATGAAGGGCTCGATAATCTTCTCACCCCGCTCCGAATGACTCTTGACGCATTCGAACTCCTCGTCCGACAGCTTGCCCCTCTTGTTCAGTATCGCTTCCGGTATGCCGATCTTGCCGATGTCGTGCAAATCGCCGGCCATCCTGATCTTCTCAATCTGGCTTTCGTCAAGACCAAGCTCCGTGGCCAGCACGACGCTGATCTCGGTAACCCGCTTCGAATGACCGTTGGTGTAGGGGTCCTTTGCGTCGAGAGCCTCAGCCAGTGAGGACATTGCGCCTACGAACGTCTCCCTCAGCTCATCGGTGCGCTCCTTGACAGTCTCTTCCAGCCGCTGTTGGTAGTTACGGTTCTCCACGAGCAGCTGCCGCTTCTCCAAGGCACGCTCCATGCTCATGACAACTTCAACCAGGTTGAATGGCTTGGTTACGTAATCGTAAGCTCCCAGGCGCATGGCGTTTATCGCCGTCTGCGCGTCGGCTACAGCGGTCACCATGACTACCGCTACGTCCCTGTCATGTTCCATGATCGCGCCCAGGAGCTCGACGCCGCTCCTGCCCGGCATCATGATGTCAAGCATGGCGGCATCGAAGCAGTCTCCTTCGAGCTTCTCGAGTGCTTCGTCATAGTTGGTAGCTGTCGAGCATACGAAGCCGCGTTCCTCGAAAGTCCGCTTGAGCACCTCGCGAATCGTCGACTCGTCATCGACTATCAGAAGATTTGTCTTGCCGTTTCCATCCATAAGCCATCCGCCCCTGATATGTGGATACCACTTACTGCCGAAGACAAACATGGCTCACCGGCTGATCGCCCCGCACCCGGCTTGCCGTCACCGCCATGTCCTGCCCGGATATTATCTGCCATCGGCATGTCGTATTTTTGCTTTATCCCGATTTGGAAAAAAAACAATTGACCTTTACTGGTTTTATTATTAGATTAAGGCTGGCAGAAGGGGCTTGGAATGCTCGTGGCCCATCGCGAACTATCTCAAGGAGGCTTTGATGCCAGCTAAAAAGAAAGCGTCGCCAAAGAAGAAGGTAGCAAGCAAAAAGAAAGCTGCGAGAAAAACCACTGCCAAGAAAGCCACTGCCAGAAAGAAGCCGGTGGTCAAGAAGAAGGTAGTCCGCAAGAAACCAGCGGCCAAGAAGAAGACCGCCGCCAAGAAGAAGGTCGTCCGCAAGAAACCAGCGGCCAAGAAGAAGACAGCCGCCAAGAAGAAAGTCGTCCGCAAGAAACCAGCGGCCAAGAAGAAGACCGCCGCCAAGAAGAAAGTCGTCCGCAAGAAACCAGCGGCCAAGAAGAAGACCGCCGCCAAGAAGAAAGTCGTCCGCAAGAAAGCAACCGCCAGGAAGAAACCGGCAGCGCGCAAGACCAAGAAGAAATAAGGTCGACGGTCACAGCTGACGGCGGCGATCGCTGCCTTTGCATATGGTAAGAGTTCTCGGGATACTGGGAAGCCCCCGCGAAGGCGGGAATACGGAAGTGCTGCTGGATGCCGCCCTGTCGGGGGCAAAAGCGGCTGGAGCCCAGGTCGAGAAGATCAGGGTAGGCGATCTTTCGTTCAGCGGCTGCATCGAGTGCAACGACTGCCTTGAAACCGGTGAATGCACCATCGTTGACGACATGGCCGTCGTCTATGAGGCGCTGGAACGTGCTGACAGGATCATAATCGCCTCCCCGATATTCTTCATGGGCCTGCCATCGCAGCTGAAGGCGATCATCGACCGTTGCCAGCAATACTGGGCCTTGAAATATGTCTTGCGCGAGGATTTTCCCAGGCCTGCAGGCGCTCCGAAGCGATATGGGGTCTTTATCGGTGTGGGAGCAACCCGGGGAGACAGGCTCTTCGACGGGACCATCCTGACACTGAAATACTTCTTCGATGCCATTAACGCCGAACCGCTGACAGACAGCTACCTGCTGGTGAAGGGAATCGATGAGAAGGGCGAGATCTCAGGCAGGCCCGAAGCCATCGAGGCTGCGCGTGATCTGGGACGGTCTCTAGTCAGCCTCGGCGGGTGAGCCGCCGAATTCGGACGCGCCCAGACCCGGCGACCGCCGATCAGGCATATTCAGCATGTCCTGCGCGATGCGCCTGTCGATGATGACACTCACGTGTGGCAACCTGTCCGCCAGGTCCTGGCAGCGGCGCTCAAGGTATGGCATCCGCCTGTCCACAACCAGCAGGTCAGCGCCGTCGGCGCCCTTGATCATCGCAGACTTGTATCCGCAGATGTGGCAGCTGTCAAAGCATTTCGGGTCGATGTTCTTCTGTTGGCCGCAATACGGACATGTAAGTGGCTCGTCCATATTTTCAGTATAAGAACGGGCCGCGCGAGAATGCATCGGGGATTCCCCTGAAACCGGGGATGGGCAATGACCGGAAACGTCGGCATGAAGCCGGTTCTGGCTCCTCGGGCAGGACTCGAACCTGCAACCAACCGGTTAACAGCCGGTTGCTCTACCATTGAGCTACCGAGGAGCATCAAGGGGTACCTGCATTATAGTTATGCGCAATCCGGCATTCAAGAAAGAGGTGGGCGTGACGGCCCCCCAGGCCGCAACAGGGCAAAAAAAACGCCCTTGCGGGCCTGGCCTTGCGTTTGTTGCCTTACTCTAAAAACTCTTTCAGTTTCTGTGACTCACGGTAGCTCTTGAGCTTTACCAGCGTCTTCGCTTCGATCTGCCTGATCCGCTCCCTCGTCACCCCGAACTTCTGGCCGACCTCCTCGAGGGTGCGGGGGTGCTCTCCTTTCAGACCGAAACGCAGCTCGATCACCTTTCGCTCACGGTGGGTCAGGCTTCCCAGCACCTGGGTCAGGTCTTCCTTCTGGATGATGTCCGAGACGGCATCAACTGGCGCCACCGCATCATTGTCCTCGATGAAGTCGCCCAGCTGGCTGTCCTCTTCCTCGCCGATGGGGGTCTCCAGCGATACGGGCTCCTGGGATATCTTCAGGATCTCACGCACCTTCTCCGGCGTCGTGTCCATCTCCCGTGCGATCTCGAACGGCGTTGGTTCCCGCCCCTTGTCCTGCAGCAACTGGCGCTGCACCCGGATGAGCTTGTTGATCGTTTCCACCATGTGCACCGGTATCCTGATCGTGCGCGCCTGGTCAGCGATGGCGCGTGTGATCGCCTGCCTGATCCACCAGGTAGCATAGGTGGAGAACTTGTAGCCCTTGCGGTAATCGAACTTCTCCACGGCGCGGATGAGACCGAGGTTGCCCTCCTGGATCAGGTCCAGGAAAAGCATCCCCCTGCCCACATAACGCTTGGCGATGCTCACCACCAGCCTCAGGTTTGCCTGGATCAGCTTACGCTTCGCTTCCATGTCCTGGCGCTCGATGCGCTTGGCCAGCGCCACTTCTTCTTCCGCGGTCAGCAGCGGCACGCGGCCGATCTCCTTGAGATAAAGCCGCACAGGATCGCTGGTGGGTGTCTTTACCGTGAGGTCGAGCCGATTGAGGATGGTCTCGTCGGCGGTCTCCTTGGCGGCGCCAAGATCGTGGTCGGGGATCATGTCGTCGCCGTCATCGACGACCTCGATCCCCATCTCGATGAACATCGCATAGATGTTCTCGATCTGCTCCGTGTTGAGATCGACGTCCTGGAGCACGTCGGCGACGCGGTCGGATGATATGAACCCGTTCTCGCGTCCCTCAAGGATGAGTTCGCGGACTTCGTCGATGGTGAACTCTTCAGGTTGGCTCATCCGCTCACTCTCCGGCTTATCAGACTGCCTCGTATGATCCGGACTGGATCATTTCCAGGATCTTGCGCCGCCTTCGTTCCAGGCGGCACATCTCTTGAAAATCTTCTGAGCTTTCATCGTCAGCCGCCAGTCCGGCCTTGAGAATGCCGATGCGGCGTCTCAGCTCGGCCTCGCACAACCTCAGGAACGTCTCGGGAAGGGCATCTGGTTCGGTCATCTCTGTCTCGGCCCTGATGACCAGTTCGGGAAGGATCGGCACCGCGCTTATCTCCTCGGCGCCGTAGGGCCCGGTCAGGGCGCTCTGCCCGCTTGCGTCCGCAAGCCTGTCCCTGACCCAGTTGAAAGCTGTTCGATTGGTGTCACTCGTGAAATGCGCTTCGGTCATTTCCTGAATAAACCTTCCGGCTTCCCCGGGACGCGCCAGACACAGGCTGAGGAAGTTCCTTTCAACGATCTCCTCCTGTGATAGCACGCGTCTTTGACGCCCGCCACCGTCACTTTCTTCTTCCTGTGAGGCAGACTCCATTAAGTATGCCACATTTTTCGCGCTAAGGCGGAGCCCATCAGAGATCACCCTGAGCAGCTCGTCACGCTCGATCGGGTCGGTCGCTTTTTCCAGTATTCCCTTGAGCTCCGGAAAGGCCCTGACCCGCTCCTCAGCGCGGCCCAGGTCGAAAGACGAAAGTGCCGCATGGACTTGGTATTCTAGCAACGTTGGCGCCCCGGCGGCAAGTTCGTCGAAGACTTTCTTGCCGCCCTCGGCAAGCACGAGCTCGGCGGGATCTTTCCCGGCCGGGATATTGACGACGTGGGTCGAAAGGCTGAGGCCGGCTGCTGCCTCGTGCACCCGCAGCATCGCCTGCTGCCCGGCGGCATCCGCGTCGAAAGCCAGGTACAGGTTCCGGGTGAAACGTGAGACCTCGCGCAGCTGCCGCCCGGTGAGCGCCGTCCCCATGGAGGCGACGGCGTTGGCGATCCCCGTCTGGCGCAGGGCGATGACATCGGTATAGCCCTCGACGACGTAGGCCCTGTCCTCCCTGGCCATGGACTGGCGAGCGTTTCCCAGGCCGAAGAGCAGCCCGCTCTTGTGGTAGATGTGGGAGTCGGGAGAGTTGATGTACTTGGGTTTGCCGTCGCCCAGCACGCGCGCGCCGAAACCGAGCACCCTGCCGCGATGGTCTGTGAAGGGGAACATGAGCCGGCCGCGGAAGTAATCATACACGCGGCCGTTGCGGGAGCGTACCAGCCCCGCACGCTGCAGCTCCTCGGGACGGTATCCCTTGCTGCCGGCAGCCTTGATAAGCGCCTCTCCCGAGGCCGGAGAGAACCCCAGCCTGAACTCCCGGATCACTGAATCGCTGAAGCCCCTGCCGCGCAGGTAATCCCTGGCCGCGCCCGCAGCGTCTGACTCCCACAGCACCCGGCTGTAATAAGTGGCGGCCTGGTCGAGGATGGAATAATCCCGCTCCAGGACCTTGCGCCTCTCTTCCTGCTGGGGGCTGCTCTCCTCGTATTCGACGCTGACACCGTATTTTTCAGCCAGGAACCTGACGGCGTCGGCAAAGTCCAGCCCCTCCTTCTTCTCCACGAAGGTGATGGCATTGCCCCCCTCGCCGCAGCCGAAGCAGTAATACAGCTTTTGAGCCGGGTCGACGGAGAAAGAACCGGTCTTCTCCTCGTGGAAGGGACAGCGCCCCATGAATCTGGAGCCTGTCTTTTTCAGAGTCACGTAAGGGGCGACAAGGTCCAGCATGTCGCAGGTGTCCAGTACGGACTGGATGGAAGACTGCGTGATCAGAGCCAAAGGCGCTCCTGTCAGGTCCCGTAACGCTTTTCCCGGAGCCGCGTCCCCCTCATGCCCATTCCCGAGGCAGGAACAGCTCCTTGAAGTTCTTGATGGCGAAGCGGTCGGTCATGCCGGCTATGTAGTCCGCAACGCGGGTGGCGGCATCATCTCCGCTCACCGAGGTCCAGCCGGGGAGCAGTTCGCTGTTCTCCAGGTAGTAGCCGAAGAGCTTCTCTACCAGGAGCGAGACCCGCCGGTATTCGCGGTTGCCCACCGAGCCGACATAGACGTTCTTGAAAAGGAAGTCCCTGAGCTGCTCCATGGCGCCGGCCATCACTTCCCCCTGGAGGATGTCACCCTGGTTCCAGCTCGCTTCCACCAGGTCGTGCACCAGCGCGTCGATTCTCCTGCTGCAGCTGTCGCCCAGCAGGCGGATGGCTTCCCCGGGCAGGTCGTCGTGGCGGATGATGCCTGCCCTGAGGGCGTCATCGATGTCGTGGTTGATGTAGGCGATCCTGTCCGATATACGCACGATGCGCCCTTCGAGGGTTACGGGCTGGCGTTCCCCGGTGTGGTTCAGTATGCCGTCCTCGACCTCCTGGCAGAGGTTGAGCCCCTGGCCGTCGTTCTCCAGTCGCTGGACCACCCGCAGGCTCTGGCGGTTGTGTTCGAAACCCCTGCCGGCGCGCGCAGTGAGCGCCTGGGACAGCGCCTCCTCGCCGATATGGCCGAAGGGGGTGTGGCCCAGGTCGTGGCCCAGGCTGATGGCCTCGGCCAGGTCCTCGTTGAGGCGCAGGGCCCGGGCGATGGTTCGGCTGATGCCGGACACCTCCAGGGTATGTGTCAGCCGGGTCCGGTAGTGGTCCCCTTCAGGCGCGACGAATACCTGGGTCTTGTGCTTCAGGCGCCGGAAACTCTTGCTGTGGACGATGCGGTCACGGTCGCGCTGGTAGCAGGTCCTGAGCGAACATTCCGCTTCCGGCCTCGCCCTGCCGCGGCTTTCCGATGACCTCGCGGCGCCTTCTGAGAGGTTCTCATCCTCCCAACGGCTGGTGATCGATGCTGATGTAGGGTGAGGTGCCATTGTTCCTTTCGCTCCTGTCCGTTTAACCGGTGAAACCCCATGATAACCGGCCGTGCGGACAGAAACCCTGACTTGCAAGCCGGCCCCGGGGCCGGCTTGCTGATACCGCTCGACATCCACCGAACCGGCTCAAGCGGTCGAGTAAACCATCTCCTTCTCCTCCAGTACCGCCTGGGCCGCGGCAAGCCTGGCCAGGGGCACACGGAAGGGTGAGCAGCTCACATAGTCAAGCCCGACGCGGTGGCAGAACTTGACGCTGGCAGGCTCCCCGCCATGCTCGCCGCAGACGCCGAGCTTGATGCCCGGCTTCTTGCCGCGGCTGCTCTTCACAGCCATCTCAACCAGCTTGCCGACGCCTTCGACGTCGATGGTCTCGAAGGGGTTGCTTCGGACCACCCCGCTTTCGAGGTAGTATGTGAGGAACTTGCCTTCAGCGTCGTCACGGGAGAAGCCCAGGGTCGTCTGGGTGAGGTCGTTGGTCCCAAAACTGAAGAAGTCGGCGTGGTCGACGATCTCGCCGGCGGTCAGGGCAGCGCGGGGCAGCTCGATCATGGTGCCCACCAGGTAATCGATCTTGACCCCGGCGCCTTCCAGGACCTCTTCGCAGGTCTTCACCGTGAGCTCGCGCATGATCCTGAGCTCCTCGGCAAAGCCCACCAGCGGGATCATGATCTCCACCAGCGGCGCGTCCCCGGCCTTCTGCTGCACTGCCACAGCCGCCTGCATGATGGCCCGTACCTGCATCTCGTAGATCGCCGGTATCTGGATGCCGAGTCGGCAGCCCCTGGTCCCCAGCATCGGGTTCATCTCCCGGAGCGCACGCACCCTGGCGGCGACTGCTTCCTTGCGTTCGATCTCGGCGGCGTCACCGCCGGTGTTCTTGAGCCGCTCCAGCTCCACCATCAGCTCGGTGTAGTCCGGCAGGAACTCATGCAGCGGCGGGTCCAGCAGCCTGATGGTCACCGGCAGGCCGTGCATGGCCTCGAAGATGCCCTCGAAGTCGCCCTGCTGCACCGGCAGCAGCTTATCCAGCGCCTGGCGGCGCTCGTCATCATCCTCGGACATGATCATCTCGCGGACGATCGGCAGCCGGTCCTCTTCCATGAACATGTGCTCCGTGCGGCAGAGCCCGATGCCCTCGGCGCCGAACTCGCGCGCCTTGGCGGCGTCCTCCGGGGTGTCGGCGTTGGTACGGACGCCCAGCCTGCGGATCTCGTCAGCCCAGCCGACGATGGCTTCGAAGTTCTCGTTTATCTGCGGCGGCACCAGCTCCACTGCGCCCACGATGACGTTGCCGGTGGTGCCGTCGATGGTGATGATGTCGTTCTCTTTCACCGTCGTGCCGTTGACGCTGAACTGCTTCTGCTTGTCGTCGATCTTGATCTTCTCCGCGCCGCAGACAGCGGGTTTGCCCATGCCGCGGGCCACCACTGCCGCGTGGCTGGAGACGCCGCCGTGGGAAGTGAGCACGCCCTGGGCTTCGATCAATCCGTGGATGTCGTCGGGGCTGGTCTCCCAGCGCACCAGGATGACAGCCTCGCCCGCCTTGCCCATGGCAGCGGCGGTGTCGGCGTCGAAGACGACCTTGCCGACGGCGGCGCCCGGCGATGCGTTCAGGCCGCTGGCCAGCACATCGTAACTTGCGTCAGGGTCCAACATGGGGTGCAGCAGCTGGTCCAGCTGTCCCGGATCGACCTTGGCCACTGCCTCCTCCCGCGTGATCAGGCCTTCTTCGACCATATCCACTGCAATCTTCACAGCGGCGGCGGCGGTGCGCTTGCCGTCACGCGTTTGCAGCATGTAAAGCTCGCCCTTCTCGATGGTGAACTCGATATCCTCCATCTCGCGGTAATGCTGCTCGAGCTTCTTCATCACGTCAGTCAGCTTCCCGTACGCCTCCGGCAGGTCCGAGCTCATGTCAGCCAGCTTGCTTGTCTTGCGGATGCCGGCCACCACGTCCTCACCCTGGGCGTTGATGAGGTAGTCGCCGAAGATCTCCTTCTCGCCGGTGGAGGGGTTGCGGGTGAAGGCGACGCCTGTCCCGGAATCGTTGCCCATATTGCCGAAGACCATCTGCTGCACGTTCACCGCGGTGCCGAGGTCATCAGAGATATTGTAATGGCGCCGGTAGGTGACGGCGCGCGGGTTCCCCCAACTCTTGAAAACCGCCTCGATGGCGAGCACTAGCTGCTCCCGGGGCTCGTCGGGGAACGACCTGCCGGTCTCCTTCTCGAGGATGGCCTTGAAATCATCCACCAGCTCCGCCAGCTGCGCCGGCGTCAGTTCGTGGTCGAACTGCACGCCCGCGGCCTCACGCCGGGCGGTGATGGCGTCCTCGAAGAGCTGCCCCTCCACATCCATGACCACCTTGCCGAACATCTGGATGAAGCGGCGGTAGGCGTCGTAAGCGAAGCGCTCGTCCCCCGTCATGGCCGCCAGGCCCAGGACTGAGTCGTCGTTCAAGCCCAGGTTCAGCACGGTATCCATCATGCCCGGCATGCTGAACATCGCCCCTGAGCGCACGCTGACCAGCAGGGGGTTGCCTGGCTCGCCCAGCTTCTTGCCGGTGCGCTCTTCGAGTCCCGCCAGATGGCTGTCTACTTCTTCGTCAAGGCCGTCGGGAAAAGAGTTTCCGTTCTTGCCGTAGGCGATGCAGGCCTCGGTGGAAATAGTGAAGCCTCCCGGCACCGGGATGCCCAGGTTGGTCATCTCCGCCAGGTTGGCGCCCTTGCCCCCCAAAAGCTTCTTCATATCCCGTGAACCTTCCGAGAAATCATATACATACTTGGTTCCCATTCAGCTCCTCCTAAGCCAGGATCAGGTCTTTATTATAGAAATCTGATGCCCGCGCCCCCGAGCGGGTTTATAAGTTTACCGTAATACGCCCTTTTTAACCACACCGGCCGCCATCGGCTGCCTCAATCCTTTTTGGGCGCCGCAGCGGCCTGCATCGGGTCGCCGAGCACCTGCAGCGCCGCCGCCATGCGGCTGACCAGCGCCAGGCGGTTACGGCGGGTCCCTTCATCCTTGTCCATCACGAGAACGTCATCGAAATAGCGGTCCACGATCGGCCTGACACGGGCAGCAGCTTCAAGCGCGGCGCTGTAATCATCCCGCGCTGTCAGCGCATCGATCTCCTCCTCCAGCCCACCCAGAGCATCGAACAGCAGGCCCTCCGCCTCCTCGCTGAACAGACCGGGGTCGATCGGCGCCGCGGCGTCGGCCCCAGCCTTGGCGGCGATCTTCGAGCAGCGGAAATACGCCGTGTGCAGGTCCTCGAAGCCGGGAGAGCCGCGGAACTCTTCGATGGCCTCTGCCAGCAGCCCCAAGCGGCGGATGCTGGTGATCCCAGCCGCCCGGGCAGCCTCGACGACGCCAACCGGGAGGCCAGCCTCCACCATGCGCTGCTGGATCCTGTCGAAAACAAAGCCAGTGACCGCCGCTGTCACCGCCGCAGCATCGTTGTTGACCCTGGCCCCCTGGGACACGTAGAGGCCGTGTGCTTTCCTGAGAATGACGGACAGATCGAGCTCCAGGTCGCGCTCGCGTACGATATCGTAGATGCCGGCGGCCGCACGCCTGAGGCCATACGGATCGCGTGAGCCGGTGGGCAACTCATCAGCGGCGAAGGCCCCCACCAGGTTGTCTGCCCTGTCGCAGACAGCCAGCACGGCGCCGGGAAAGGTCCGGGGCAGCCTGTCCCCCGCGTGGCGGGGCAGATAATGCTCGCCGATGGCATGGCAGACGTCAGCAGGATAAGCCTCGATGGCGGCGTAAGCAGCTCCCATGTGCCCCTCGAGCGTGGGGAACTCCTGCACCATGATGCTGACCAGGTCTGCCTTGGCCAGGCCGGCGGCGGTGACCGCTGTTTCACGCTCCCTGCTCTCGGCGCCCAACAGGTCGCATAGCGCCGCCGCCAGTTCCGTCAACCGCGCCGACTTGTCAGCCATGGAGCCCAACAGCTTGTGAAAAGCGACGCTGGTGAGGGATTCCCGCATGGCCTCGATGCCCGTGTCCAGATCCTTGTCGTAGGAAAACTCCGCGTCCTCCAGCCTGCCCTCCAGCACCCTCTCGTTGCCCTCGGTGATCTCGCTGATATGAGCCGGGTCGCCGTTGATCACGTGGAGGAAGCGGGCAATCAAGCCCCCCTCGCCATCACGCAGGGGGAAGTACCGCTGGTGGGATTGCATCGCTGTCACCAGGACCTCATCAGGGAGGCGCAGGTGTTCGCTGCGGAACGACCCCTGCTGGACGCTGGGGTTCTCCACCAGGTAGATGACCTCTTCCAGCTCGCCCGCGGGGTCGAAATACTCCGCACCCAGAGCGCCGGCGAGCCGCTGCAGGCCGTCGCTGATCACCTGGCGCCGCTCCTCCTGGTCCACGACCACCGCGGCGTCCCGCAACTGCTCCCTGTATTCCCCGGCCGACCTGATCTCGATCCCGTCACCGTCAAGAAAACGGTGCCCCCTTGAGGTCGTGCCGCAGGCCAGGCCGTTTGCCTCGAATGCGACGGCCTCGTCGCCGAACCTGGCCGCCAGCCAACGCACCGGCCGGGAAAAACGCATACCGCTCGCATCCCAGCGCATCGTCTTAGAAAAGACGAAAGAGCCCAGTATCTCACGACAGGCGTCTGGTATCACTTCGATGGCGGGCCTGCCCTCAACGCGGTGCACAGCGAAGACGAACTGCTGTCCCTTGTGTTCCCTCAGCTCCAGCTTTTCCACCGGCACCCCCTTGGCGCGAGCGAAGCCCTGGGCCGCCCTGGTCGGCCTGCCGTCCTCGTCGAAGGCGACTCCGGCGGCCGGGCCGCGATCGGCGGACTCTGCGTCTCCCTGCTTCTCCGGCAGCCCCTGAACGAAAACCGCTATCCGCCGCGGCGAGACCCAGGCGCTCACCTGCCCCTGTTCGACTGCCAGGTTGCGCGAATTGAAAGCCTGGAGAGCAGCACTGGCGGCTTGCCCGACGGCTGCCCTCGCCGCTGAAGCCGGCAACTCCTCGACGCCAATCTCGAACAGCAAGTCACGCGAAGCGTTCACTCTTCCCTCCCGGCTGTTCGATGGGAAAGGTACATCTCGGCGCAGCGGCGGGCCAGGTTCCGCACCCGGGCGATGTAGCCGGTCCTGTCGGTCACGCTGATGACGCCGCGCGAATCCAGCAGGTTGAAAGTGTGGGAGCATTTGAGGACGTAATCATATGCCGGCAGAGGCAGTTCGCGCGAGAGGCATTGTTCACATTCCTGCTCGAAGTCGTTGAAGTGCTGCATCAGCACGGCGGTATCGGCCACCTCGAAGTTGTAACGGGACCATTGGGCCTCGCTCTCCCGATAGACGTCGCCGTAAGTCACGCCTCCGGACCAGACCAGGTCGTAGACGCTGTCCTTCTTCTGCAGGTACATGGCGATCCGTTCCAGGCCGTAGGTGATTTCCACCGAGACCGGATCGAGGTCGACACCGCCCACCTGCTGGAAATACGTGAACTGGGTTATCTCCATGCCGTCGATCCAGACCTCCCAGCCGAGCCCCCAGGCTCCCAGGGTCGGCCCTTCCCAGTCATCCTCGACGAAGCGGACGTCGTGCACCTTCAGGTCCACCCCCAGCTTCTCCAGCGAGCTCAGATAGAGGTCCTGTACGTCGGCAGGCGACGGCTTCAGGATGACCTGGAACTGATAGTAATGGGCCAACCGGTACGGGTTCTCGCCGTAACGGCCATCAGTGGGCCGGATGGAGGGCTCCACGTATGCGGCACGCCAGGGAGTGGCGTCGAGGCAGCGCAGGAATGTTGCCGGGTTGAAGGTGCCAGCCCCGACTTCGGTGTGATATGGCTGCATCAGTACGCAGCCCTCTCCGGCCCAGTATTCCTGGAGGGTGAGAATAATATTCTGAAAGGTGGGAATATCGGCCAAAGCGGGAACTAATTCTATAGAAACAGAGCCTTTTTGTAAATCTGCGGGCGGCGGAGCCATGAGCGTCCTTTCTGGACAAGGGTTCCCGCGCGCCGGCCGGGCCGCGCGGACAATGAAGCACTGCCCTGATAGAATATCCATATAAAGGAAGTGACCCGGTTGATATCAGTCGCGACAGCATTGTTTCACGCAGGGAGTGCGCGGTGCCTGGCATACCGGCCGTGGCTTGCGCTTGCGGCCCTGCTGGCGGCGGCGTCGATGCTGGCTGGCGGTTTTCTTGCCGGCTGCGGCGATGGTGAGGAAGCAGTGGTGGACTCCGGCCTCGAGTCGCAGGAAGGGGTCTCCCTGGAGCAGGGGATCGACGCGGCGACGACCCCCGCACTCTGGGCAGCAGACATACCCTCGGCCGGAGGCACCACGCTGGAATACCTGGCCGACGCGCCCGGCGCCGGCGGGATACCCGTTGATTTCAGCCTTGAGGGCCCCTGGGACCTGTCCCGTGACTCTGCCCAGGCACGCCTGACTGTCGAGAACATCGATCTGGAGGATTCCCCGCTGCCCGAAGGGCTCACCGGCTCCGGTCTGGTCAGCCGCTATTCGTGGGAAGGGAACGCGCTGCCGGATGAATATGTCTACCAGTCCCTGGATGAGTCCTCGTGGCGCATCCACGGGAGAAGCGATGCCGCGGCTGCAGAGGTCCGTGAGCTGGCTGGAGTCTCCCGCATCCTGCTCTTCCCGCTGACCCCAGGCGGCGGCTGGACCGACTCCTATACAGAGACCGTTGATGGCGAGCAGCGGGACCTGACCGTCGCCTATTCGGTGCTGTCCTACGGGGAGCTCTCCGTCCCGGCGGGAGACTTCGACGCATTCCTGGTGCAGGCCAGGGTGACCGACGTCGGCCCCGACGACACTGCCAGCGCCATCGTTTACCTCTGGTTCGTCCCCGGCATCGGGCGCGCGGCTGAGATAGACAGCCTGCCCGGCGAGGATGATGCGCTCTTCTCACGCGCGAGCGCCTACTACCGTCTCGCTGACTACACTGATGGCGGCTAGCGTCCCGGGGTGCCCGGGGCTGTCATCCCGGGAGCGATTTCCCTGTGGCGCGTGACTATGCCACAGAAGCCGTGGTCATGGGCTCACACAAGCTCGGTGACGCCGATCGGGTCGTATCCCTCTTCACCGAGGCCAGCGGCCGCGTCCCGACTGTTGTCAAGGGGGTGCGCAAGGTGGGTTCGCGTTTCGGCGGCCGCCTGGAGCCGATGACGATCCTGTCGGTCCGCCTGCACGAAGGCAGGAACCTGTACACCCTCACCGCCGCCGATACCATCAGCACCAACGCCTCCATCCGCGACGACCCGTTCTCGCTCAGGGCCGGTCTCTCGTTCATCGAGCTCCTGAGCCGCTCCACTACCGAGTTCGAACGGCGGCCGCGCACCTGGAACATGGTACGCCGCTGCCTGCCGGCGCTGGACAGGGCAGCCAGACGTTCAGACAGCGATGCGGTGAGGTCCATCGTCCTGGGAGGTCAGCTGAAACTGCTGCTGCTGGCAGGGTTCTTGCCGCACCTGCAGAGCTGTGCCGCCTGCGGCGCCGACGGAAGCGTCCTCACGCGCTTCTCGGCGGCTTCAGGCGGCGCCATCTGCCCTGATTGCCCCGGCGAATCTTTCTCCATCAGCCCCCCGGCGCTCCAGGCGATGCGCTTCCTGCTGGAGCACCCCCTGGCCAGTGCTTCTGAGCTGAGCCTGAGCCCGGACCAGGCCCGCGAGATCTGGCGCTCGGTCAGGGAGATCTGCCGCCACCACCTCGGCGCCAACCTCAGGGTCGAGCCCTGGATCTAGCCGCCGGCGGCCAGGAACTCCTCGTACGAGGAAGTGAAGACGTGATGCCCCTCTTCGTCACCCGTGGCTACATAATAGAGATAATCCACCGAGGCGGGGGCGAGCGCCGCCTGTATCGACTCGATGCCCGGGTTGCAGATGGGACCCGGCGGCAGGCCCTGGTACAGCCTGGTGTTGAACCGGGAGTCCACCGCCAGGTCGTCGACGGTGAGGTCCTCCTTCCAGTAGCCAAGGGCGTACTGGACGGTGGCGTCTATCTCCAGCTTCATCCCTTCCCTGATGCGGTTGTAGATCACCGCTGCGATCAGGGGGCGTTCCTCGGGGACTTTGGCCTCACGTTCCACCATCGACGCTATTATCAGGGCCTCGTACTCGGTCACGCCCAGTCCGGCGGCCCGACTCCAGTCTATTCCTGAGGTCTCCAGGCGGAAGGTCTCCAGCTGCTTGTCTACCAGCCTGTCGACGTCGAACTCGGTCTCGAGGTCGTAGGTGCTGGGAAACAGGAACCCCTCCAGGTCGAGGGCTCCCTGCGACCCGCCCAGGGGCAGCTCGCGGCCGTCGACGCCGATGGCTGTCAGATACACCTGGCGGTCGATCCCCTTCTTTTCGGCTACCAGGTCAGCGATGTCGTAGATGCTGAAGCCCTCAGGAACGGCAAGCACCGCGGCGGGGTCGCGCAGACCTTCCCTGAGCTTGCTGAGGATGTCTTCCAGCGGTTCCCCCCTGGTAAAGATGTAGACCCCTGACTGCAGCAGCTGATCGATGCCTGCCTCTTTCGCGCGGGCAAGGAACTCCTGGCTGTCATCGATCACCTTCTCCTCCAGCAGCATTGCCGCGATATCGGCCGTGGTAGCGCCCTCGGGGACCGTGATGGTGACCTCTCCCCCGGCATCGCCGCCCCCCAGCGCAGCCAGCAGCGCCAGCACGGCTACAGCTGCGGCAACGAGAAGCAGCAGCATCATGATGTTGCTGTTACGCTTCCTGGCGTTCTTCCTGGCTGTCATCTCTGCCCGTTTCATAATCATGTGAAAAAAGGGGTGTCGTTTCCGGAGGGGTCGAGCCCAGTGAAGTCTAACAGATATGGCCGATGCGCGCCGGGAAGAGCAGCCTCAAGGCCCCCCTGTTCTCACCTGCGGCGCCGGTATGACTCTGAGCCGAGGTAATCCTCCAGCAGGCAGCAGGCAGCCACGCTGTGCTCGCCCGCTCCAGCCAATTTTCCCTTCTCCCGGGCGATGCTGCTGGTAAAACGCTCATCCCAGGCCACCACCGGGACAGCCAGCGCCTGCGCCAGCCTGTCGATGAAGACCTGGGTCTCGTCAGCCTGGGCTCCCCGCTCGCCGCTGAGCGACAGCGGCATCCCCACCACCACCATCACCGCCTCCTCGGCAGCCACCATCCCCCTGATAGCCTGGATCCCCACCTCGCCTGCGGCGTCACGCACCTCCGGCAGGGGGCGCACAATGTTGCCGCCGGGGTCGCTGACGGCAGCGCCGGTGTGTACCCGTCCGTAGTCGAGCGCCAGAACGCGGCCTGTACAGCCTTTCTGGGTCATGTCGTCGGGGTCCCGTGGCATCCTGGTCACCGGCAGGCTGCCGGTCCTGTCTAACTGCCCAGCTTCTGGCGCAGCCACTGGCGCGCAGCTTCCAGGGCCCTGGGGATGGCCTCCGGGTCGTTGCCGCCCCCGCGTGCCATGTTGGGACGTCCCCCGCCTTTGCCTCCCACGATGGGAGCTATCTCCCTGATCAGGTCGCCAGCCTTGACGCCCCTGCTGATGGCAGTGTCTGAAAAGCCGGCCACCAGGCTTACCTTCCCCTCCGTGACCGAGGCCAGCACCACGGCGCCCGGGGCCAGTTTCTCATTGAGGGCATCGGAAAGCTCCATCAGCTCATCCGGGTTCGCAGCGACTGTCGCAGCCACCACATTGACCCCGCCCACCGTCTCAGCCGACGCGGCCAGCTCCTCGCCCAGCTTCATGGTCCTGCCGGCGGCATCCCGCCGCGCCAGGTCCCTGAGGCCTTTCAGTTCATCCTGCAGCCGCACGACGGCATCCAGCAGGTGTGTGGCGTCGGTCTTCAGCTCCCGGGCGGCGTCCGTTGCGATGCGCTCCCGCTCCCGCATGTGATCGATGGCTGCCCTGGAAGTGATGGCCTCGATGCGCCTTATGTTGGCGCCGACGCTCCCTTCGGAGACTATCTTGAACAAACCGATCTGGGAAGTACTCGTCACGTGGGTGCCGCCGCAGAGCTCGCGGCTGAAATCACCTATCTCCAGCACCCTGACGTAGTCGCCGTACTTCTCATCGAAGAGCGCGATCGCGCCCATGTCGCGCGCGTAATCCATCGTGGTCATGAACGCCTTGACCTGGTGGTTCTCGATGATCTTGCGGTTGACGCGCTCCTCGATGCGCTCAAGTTCCGCCTCGCTGAGGGCGCGGGCATGGTTGAAATCAAAGCGCAGCTTGTCCGGACCCACGGCAGAGCCGGCCTGGCGCACCTGCTCGCCCAATACTGACCTGAGGGAGTTGTGCAGCAGGTGAGTCGCTGTATGATTGCAGGCGATGGCATGCCGCCGCACGCGGTTGATCATGGCCTTGGCACGCGCCCCCGGCTCCAGCTTTCCCTCCTCGACTTCCGCCAGGATCACCTGGTCGCCGTCGAGATTGATCACGTCGATGACGCCCGCCTTGCCGTCGTCGGTGTGGATCCAGCCGGTGTCGGCGACCTGGCCGCCGGACTCCGCGTAGAAGGGGGATTCGCGCAGCTTGAGGGCCACCCTGTCCTCCCCCAGCTCGAACATGTCTCCCAGGGAGGTGTAAACCTCGTTCTTCTGGTAGCCGACGAACTCGGTCCTGACCTTCGCTTGCCGGCCCAGTTCCACCAGCCGGTCCCGGTCGGAGTCCGTCACCGTCCGCGCCGAGGTGCGGGCCCGCTCGCGCTGCTCCTCCATCAGGCGGTCGAACTCCTCCTCGTCCACCGCGAGCCCCTCGTCGTGGATGATCTCGCTGGTGAGGTCGAAGGGAAAACCGTAGGTGTCATGCAGGCGGAACGCTACATCCCCGCCAATGGCGCCTCCGCCAGAAGACCTGGTCGCCTCGATCGCCTCCGCCAGGATCACGTTACCCTGCTCGAGCGTCAGGCCGAAGCGCCTCTCCTCCTGATCGGCCATCTCCTCGATCAGCTGCCTGTTCTCCCGCAGCTCCGGGTAGTCTCCCCCCATGACTTCAACCACCCTGCCGCAAAGGTTGGCGAGGAATGGCGCTCCTATCTCCAGAACCGAGGCCGCCTGGATCGCCCGGCGCATCACGCGCCTGAGCACGTAGCCGCGCCCCTCGTTGCCGGCAAAGACCCCGTCCGCTATCAGGAAGGCGATGGCCCGGGAATGGTCCGCCAGCACACGCATGGCGCGGTCGCTCTTCCCGCCGGCGCCGTAACTCACGCCCGCGGTGTCGCTGATGAACCCGATCAGCGGCGAGAACAGGCTTGTCTCGAAGACGCTCACCTTGCCCTGCATCACAGCGGAGATCCGCTCCAGGCCCATGCCGGTGTCGACGTTCTGTTTCGGCAGCGGCGTCAGCGCGCCCGCCTCGTCGCGGTCATACTGCATGAACACCAGGTTCCAGTACTCGACGAAACGGTCGCAGTCGCATCCGGGCCGGCAGCCGGCATCGCCGCAGCCCGCGGCTTCGCCAAGATCATAGTAGAGCTCGGTACAGGGACCGCAGGGGCCGGTGGGTCCGGCAGACCAGAAGTTATCCTCTGCCGGCAGCGCCACAATCCTCTCCTCGGGCATGCCGGCGGCGAGCCATGCCCGGCGCGCCTCATCGTCAGCACCGACCTGCTCGTCACCCCTGAAGACGCTGACCCAGATACGGGCCTTCTCCAGTCCGAGTACCTCCGTGGAGTAACGCCAGGCAAGCTCTATCGCCCCCTCCTTGAAGTAGTCTCCGAAAGAGAAGTTGCCGAGCATCTCGAATAAGGTGAGGTGGCGGGCGGTCTTGCCTACGTTGTCGATGTCAGTGGTGCGGAAACACTTCTGGCAGGTCGTCACGCGCGGGTGCGGCGGCTCCTGGATGCCGAGGAAATACGGCTTGAACTGCTGCATACCCGCAGTGGTGAGCAAGACAGAGGGGTCGTTCGCCGGGACCAGCGATGAGCTTGCCCTGGCTTCGTGTCCGTTTTCAACAAAGAATTCACGAAAACTTGATCGAATTTCGTCGCTGTTCAACTAGTGGTGCCGACTCTCCTTTCCCTCCCGCTTCTCGATCTCGGTCCGCACTTTCACCAGGGCCCTGCGGATGAGGCGGGATACATGCATCTGTGACACCCCTATGTTCGCTGCTATCTGCGACTGAGTCAAGCCCTGGAAGAAACGCTGGTGCAGGATGCTGCGTTCGCGCGGCGACAGGCGCGCGAAACCATGCTCGAGGAACATCCGCTGGTCCGCTGATTCGTAGCCTTCCTCAAGCTCGCCGATCATCTCCAGCGGCGCCCGCTCATCCTCGCCGTCGCCGGCGATGGCATGGTCCAGCGAGAGGGAGTTGCGTGAACGCCCGGCTTCGATCGCCTCCATGACATCCTCCACAGAAGCGTGCACCGCTTCCGCCAACTCGCGGATGGTAGGGGAACGATGGCGCGTCCCGGCAAGGTTCCCGGCAACCTGCTCTATCTGCATGTTCAGCTCCAGCAGGCCCCGGGGCACCTTCACCGCCCAGCCCTTGTCGCGGAAATAGCGCTTTATCTCACCGATGATATTGGGAGTAGCGTAGGTGGAGAGGGCCACGCCGCGATCGATGTCGAAGCGGTCGATCGCCTTGATCAGTCCGATGCAGCCCACCTGGACCAGGTCGTCGAGCTGTTCGCCGCGCTGGCAGTAACGGCGCGAGATGCCATATACCAGTGGAAGGTAGCGTGTGATGAGTTCCTCGCGGGCCTGGCTGTCGCCGAACAGACAGTAGTCCTTCAGCAGCTCATCCTCTCGCCTGATAGCAGGTTCTGCTGTCCTGGAGTTCCGGCTTTCCACAGTCAACGTGCTCATGGCTGCCTCCATCGAGTCAGGCTCCCGCTAGAGAGCTTTTTCAAACTACGATGGTACCCCGTTTGCCCACCAGTGCCGCTGCGCCCGCCCTCACCGTGTTCCCCGTCTCTTTGGACAAAGCCCCTGAGACGCCGAGGGTGACGGATTATCGGCAGTTCTTCCGAAAACTTTAGCCAAGAACCTTGGCTATATTATCAGGCAATCCATTTCCTACCCGTTCCCTCACGTTCCTAACATCCCCGCCTGCTGGCCCGCTTCTGCCGCCGACGACGCCTCTTCCAGCCTCGCCTCCTCAGCGGCCAGCAGCGCGTCGATCTCCTCCTCCCGCCTGTTCGCGGCCTCCCGGGCGAGCGCCATGCTCTCCATCAATCTCTGCTTCAGCTCTTCCCCGTACTGCCTCAGCTCCTCCGGGAGGTTGCCCACTATCTCGCCGACATCCCTGCCCGTCGCCGCGCTCCGTTTCTGCGCGAAGAGCGCCACGCCCGCGCCCGCTATCCCCGCCAGGAGCCCGATGCCCTTCAACAGGCCCATCAGCTACCTCCCCCGCTGGCCGCTGATCAGGTGCGATACCGCTTCTGACACCCCGGCCGAGAGGCCTGCTGCTTTCTTGACCGGCCTGGTGACCACCGACTGCATGACCCTCGACGTCGTCTCTACCTTGTTGGTCACGTTGACCAGCGTCCCCAGCATGTCATCCACTTTGCCTAATTGGCTGTTGACCTCGTCCAGAGTCACCTGGGTCTTGGACAACAGCGGTATCACCTCATCGTCCAGGCGCTTGAGAAAATCATTGATACGCGAGAACGTACCTCCGATCCGCACAAGAAGGTACGCCAGCGCCAGAGCGGTCAGTACCAGGAAAAAGCTCAGAGAAGCCTGCAGGATGGCGGTCCAGTCCATAAGGGTGTTCCTCCCGTTTGTTTACGGTCCGGCCCCCGTATCTTAACACAGACTGGGCTTCCATTTTGCCACCTCACACGGCTTGCGATAATGCCTCGCACCGGCTGGCTTTTTCAATATAACCCCCTGGCATGAGCCTGGTAATAGGGAAAATCCCTATAAAAAAGGCCAGAATCCCCCGATGATGAAAGCGGCGTGATACCCTTTCCCCGGGTTTTCAGGGCTTCATCCTGAAGACACGGATGATTGCCTGCCGCCGTCTCAGGGCATCATGGCGGCAGATCGTGTGACAGGATCCGTTCGCCTGCGTAATTACTGGTGAGACCGATAAGAGGCAGGCGACAGATGAGCACGTATAGTCAAGCAGCGGGAGCCATGGCCATGGGATTCATGAGACGCAAGGACAGCCGGACAGCGGCTGTGGAGTTCGAGGATATCTACCGGCACAACCTGAGGCCGGTATACGCCTACGTCGCCTACCGCCTGTCGGACACGGGCGCAGCGGAAGACGTCACGGCCAGGGCCTTTGAGAAGGCATGGCGCGCGTTCGCCGGTTTCGACCCGGAGAGGGCCAGCGTCAGCTGCTGGCTTTTCACCATCGCCAGGAACTGCGTCATCGATCACCTGCGCCTAGCCGGGCGCCATCAGGAAGCCCCGCTGGAAGAGGAGGACCTGGCGGATGCGGGGGCGACTCCGGAGCAGCAACTCGTGGACAGCGAAAGGAACGAGGCTCTGAGACGGGCCGTCCTTGCACTCGATGAGCGCGGCCGCGACGTAGTCGCGCTGAAATTCGGCGGCGGCATGTCGAACAGCGAGATCGCCGATTTGCTCTCCCTGACCCCCACGAACGTGAGCACCATCCTCTGCCGGTCTCTTGAAAAACTGAAAAACCAGCTCAAGGGCGGGATTGAAAATGACTGAGATGAACGAACAGGAACTGAACAGATTGCTCGACATGATCGCCGCCGGCGAGGAGCCCGACGCCGGGGCCGTCACCGATGAACGCATCGCCGCGCTGGTGGAACTGGCCATCAGCCTCAGGCGGGGCAGGCCGGAACCCTCCGAGGAATTCGTACGGGCGATGGACGAGAAGCTTGAGCGCGATGCGCAGGGAGGCGCTTCCAGGGTGCGGCAGGATCAGCCAGGGCGCGCATCGCTGCTGCCGGATTGGCTCTCTTGGCGTCGCGCAGCAGCCGTCGCCGCGGCGCTGGTCGTAGGTCTGGGGCTCTTAGGGATGACCCGCGCCATCATGAGCGGCGGTCCCCTGGACAGCAAGGAAGAGATAGCCGTCACCGACACCGAGGGCCGCGGCGCCGCCCAGGAGAAGAACACGGCCGGGGAGCTTTACGGCACCGAGGAAATGGACAGCGCCGCCCCGGTCGACATGGACGCCGAGAGCGCTGGCCTCGCAGCCACGGAAGCCCTGCCAGGGGGACAGCTGTCGGCACCGGAGCTGCGCCGCGTCATCCAGTCGGCCGCGTACGAGATAGAAGTGCCCACGGGCGATTTCCAGGACCGTTACGGCGAGGTCGCAGGCATCGCCGCCAGATACGGTGGCTACGTCGTCTCCTCGGACAGCAGCGTGAGCGGGCCCGATGACGCACAGCTGAAGCAGGGTGTCATCACCATCCGCGTCGCGAACGTGGGCGACAATTTCACCCGGGCCCAGGAAGACATCGAAAGCCTGGGCACGGTGGTCGCCAGGCAGGTTTCGGGCGAGGACGTCACCCAGGAGTTCGTGGACCTGCAGAGCCGTCTGCGCAATGCAGAAGCGCAGCAAGCTTCACTGCTGACGCTCATGCAGAAAGCGCAGACCATCGAGGAGATCCTGCAGGTGCAGGCCCGCCTGTACGAGGTGCAGATGGAGATCGAGCAGCTCAAGGGCAGCATCGAGTACATGGAGTCGATGACCGACTACGCCTCGTTGACCGTGGAGGTCCGCGAAGAGGACGTCGAAAAACCCGAAGAAGAAGACGGCGCCGGCATCGAGTGGGGCTTTGTGGAAGCGATCAGGCACGCCGGCTGGCTGGCGGTACAGACGGTCAACTTCGTGATAATCGCCCTGGGAGTCCTGATCCCGGCGCTGGCCATCGCGGCGCTCGCGGCTCTGGCTGCATGGCGCCTGTACCGCTGGAGGCGCGGGAGCTAGTCCGCACCCAGGAAGCACCGGCAACCAAGGGGCGCTCCGGCGCCCCTTTTCTCAATGCCCGCCCGCAGTAGCTGCTATCACACCCCCGGCCAGCAGCAGTTCGCCTTCATAGAAAACTGCCGACTGGCCCGGCGCCACCCCCGCCACCGGTTCCTTTAGAAGAACGGTGGCCGCCTCCCCGCCCGCATGCAACGAACAATTCGCCGCGACCGGCAAGGCGTTGTAGCGGACCTGGACATGGCAATCCCTGACAGCCCCGGGTGGCACGAAGGTGTTTGCCTCCATGACTTCGAGCCGGTCTACATAAAGCCCCTCCCTGGGCCCGACCACCACGCGGTCCCGCTCCACGTCGGTGTCCAGGACGTATAGCGGCGCGGGCGCGCTGATGCCAAGCCCCTTGCGCTGCCCTATGGTGAAGTCGACGATGGATCCGTGCCTGCCCAGCACCGTTCCGGCGGCATCGACGATATCCCCGGGCCCTGGCAACACATCGGCACGGGACCGCAAAAAGCGGCGGTAGTCATCATCCGGGATGAAGCAGATCTCCTGGCTTTCGGGCCTCCGGCACGATGACAGCCCGGCGGCGGCTGCCATCTGGCGCGTTTCTCTCTTCAGCAGGCCGCCCAGCGGGAACTCAAATCCTGCCAGCAAGCCGGGGTCGATGCCCCACAGGACATAAGACTGGTCCTTGCCGCGGTCTCTGCCCCTGGCTATGAGGAGTCCCTCAGTGGCTTCATCGCTCTCCACGATGCGGGCATAATGCCCGGTGACCACCCTGCCGGCGCCCAGACGAGCCGCCAGCCGGTCGAGCAGCGGGAAGCGGAACACGGCATTGCACCTGGTGCAGGGGTTGGGTGTGCGCCCCCGCAGGTACTCCTCCACAAAATGCCCCACCACGCTCTCCTCGAACTCGCTGGCGCAATCGATCGTCACGTGGGGAAGTCCGAGGCTGTGGCATATCCTGCGCGCTTCGATCACCGACTCAGGCGAGCAACAGCTCACTGCCCCTGCTTTCTGGTCGGGATCGCTCCAGAGGCGCATCGTGACGCCTGTCACCAGCCTGGCCGACCGTTTCGACAGGAGACAGGCGACCGAGCTGTCCACGCCGCCGCTCATGGCCACCAGCGCCGATCTGTCGCTGCGGCCGGCAGCCCGCGGGAAACGGTCGTTCCTGAGCGCGTCCTCAAAGGCGCGGTGAAGTGCATCGACCGCGAACAGGGCTGCCTTGTCCGGAGGACAGGCATGCCGGCCGCCGGGCCCTGCGGCTCCGGTGGCGACGGCCACCTCACTTTCAGTAACTGAGGCCGCCTCACGCCAGGTGGCGCCCCTGACCTTTTCAGCAAGCGAGCGCGCCGCCGCTTCCGCGGTGCTGGCCCCTTCAGCCCGGTACCGGACTTTGGCAACCCGCTCGTCTTCGAAGGCCACGGAGAGCTCGATCCTCGCCCCGCAACCGGCCTCCCCCGCTATTCCCTTGCCGTCGTATCCGTTCTCATCCATGCCGTATCCATACTCTGCGAAAAGCAGATCGTCTCTGCCAGTTGCCTCACCCTCTTCGATAAACAGTCTGGCACAGCGGCGTGACCGATGCCACAGCCGGACTACAATAAAAAAAGCGCGCCCGGAGGCGCGCCTTAAGATAAAACTCGGTGACCGTCCGTCAATCAGCCCTGGACTCCAGCGCCTCCTGGATGCCCTGCTCGATGGTCTTCTCATCCGCGTACCCGGTCCAGGCCCGCTGCACGACACCCAGCCGGTTGATCACAACCACAGTCGGGGTGGTGTTAACCTTGAGCAGCGTCGCCAGGTCCTTGTAGCTCTGGGCGTCCGAGTACAGGTAGCTGAGGAACTCCACCTGGCCCCGGTACTTGCCCTGCAGTGTCATGACAGATGACCTTACCTGGCTGTCGTCGTAAGGCGCGGGCATGTAAAAGGTAACCACCACGGGCCGTTTGTCCTCGATCGCCTGGGTGAAATCCCCGGGGCTGTCCTTGGTGGGCGCTACCGCCTGGCCGATCAGGCTCTCAGGCATGTCAGACGGCACGGCGCTGGCGGTTGCCGCGCTGTTGTTGGTCTTGGCCTTCTTCGGTGGAGGAGCGTTGTCCTCTTCATCTCCCCCGCCGCAACCCGCAAACAAAAAAACCGCGAGCGCCATCACGAGCGCTGCGGCAATCAGTTTGAAGGGCTTGTTCATACCATCCCTTTCCGCATAATAAAGCTCCACCTTGCCGTGTTTGTCTATTTATTGAACCTGCTCCAGCAGGTGGGCGCCGGTCCCTCAGCTACCCTTGGACAGCTGAGGAAACATAAGCTCCCTTACATAATGTGTTGGCTCAATAAAGTCACAAATCACTAACAAGGTCGAGCTTGGGTTTATACTAACATACGGGTTCTTCTTCGGCAATAGGCAAAAAAACCCTTTTATCGCCGTTTATATAACCTTCGGCCGTCCGCCGCCATTGTTGACGCACCCGGGCTGCCAGCCACCGGTTCAGGGCTGCTGACGCAGCTTGAGTTCTTTCAGCTGGGCCGGCTCCACATCAGCGGGCGCGCCCGTCAGGGGACAGCCGCCGCTCTGGGTCTTGGGGAAGGCGATGACATCCCTGATGGTATCAAGGCCCGCCATCAGCATCACGAGGCGGTCGAGGCCGAAGGCCAGGCCGCCATGGGGCGGCGCCCCGTACTTGAGCGCTTCCAGCAGGAAGCCGAAATCCGACTCCATCTTGTGATCAGCGTGGCCCAACGCCGAGAGTATCCTGCGCTGCAGCTCCGGCTTGTGGATGCGCAGGCCGCCGCTGGCTATCTCCACGCCGTTGAGAACCAGGTCGTAAAGGCTGCCACGGACGGCCAGGGGGTCGCTCTCGATAAGATCCACGGTCTCGCTGGTGGGCAGCGTGAAGGGGTGGTGCTCGGCGATGATCCTGCCGGTCTCGTCGTCCAGCTTGAACAGCGGGAAGTCCGTGACCCAGAGGAAACTCCAGCCGTCCCTTACCAGGTCCAGGTCCCTCGCCAGCCTGTTCCTCAGCGCACCCAGCACGTCTACAGCCGTTCCTTCCAGGTCGGCCACGAAGAAGACGATGTCT
Source organism: Gaiellales bacterium (assembly GCA_003599855.1). Lineage (GTDB taxonomy): Bacteria > Actinomycetota > Thermoleophilia > BMS3ABIN01 > BMS3ABIN01 > SURF-19. The sequence continues at coordinate 40,232 of QZKG01000077.1, forward strand.
CCCTCCTGGGCGCCGGTTCTCTCCAGCACGGCGGCGGTCTCATCCGGCGCGAAGAATTTGGCGATGGGCGAGGTGATCTGCATCCCCTCCCTGATCACCAGGTATGCCAGCCCCTTGGCGCCGTGGGATACAGCGAAGTCCGTCAGCTCGTCTATCTCACGGCGCGACATTGATGCGGCGCCGGGGGCGCGCATGGCCCGGATCACCCCGCCGTCGTCCAGCACGCGCGAGAAAACTGCGAAACCGGTGCCCCTGAACACGCCGGAAAGATCGACCACTTCCAGGTCGAAGCGCAGATCGGGCTTGTCGCTGGCATATCTCAGGATCGCCTCGTCATGGGTCAGGCGGGGGAACGGACGGTCGATGGTCACCCCAAGAACCGCTTCGTACAGCCGCTCTACCAGATCCTCCAGCAGGGCCATGATACCGGCGGCGTCCATGAACGACATCTCCAGGTCCACCTGGGTATGCTCGGGCTGGCGGTCGGCGCGCAGATCCTCGTCGCGGAACGCGTGGGCGAACTGGTAGTAGCGGTCGATGCCGCCCACCATCAGCAGCTGCTTGAAGAGTTGCGGCGACTGGGGCAGCGCGTAGAACTTCCGGGGCTGCAGGCGCGACGGCACCAGGAAATCGCGGGCGCCTTCGGGGGTGCTCTTGGTCAGCACCGGGGTCTCTACCTCGATGAAGCGGTTCGCGTCCAGGTATGACCTCAGTTCGCGCGTGACGGTGTGGCGCAGCTTCAGGTTGGCAAGCATGTCCTCCCGGCGCAGGTCGATGTAGCGGTACCTGAGCCTCAGGTTCTCGTCCACCGCAGCGCGCTCCTCCACGCTGAAGGGCGGCGTCTCGGCGCGATTGAGCACCTCGACGCCGGTCACGTTCACCTCGACCTCGCCAGTGCCCAGGTCGCTGTTCACCGTCTCCTCGGGACGCGCTGCGACCACGCCCTGCACCTCGACTACATCCTCAGGCCGCAGCGTATGTCCTGTCTCGTGCGCCTCGCCCGACCGCTCAGGGTCGAAAGCTATCTGCACCAGGCCGCTGACGTCCCTCAGGTCTATGAATATCAGACCGCCATGGTCGCGCCTCCGGTGCACCCATCCGGACAACGTCACCTCTTTGCCCGCGTCATCTATCCTCAAGGTACCGCAATAAGTTCTCATATGCCGCTCTTACCTGCTCCCTTTCTGCCCGTCCGCGCCGTCCTGGGTCAGGCGCAGAACGATCTCATCTTCCAGGCGGGCGAGCGGAACCTGCTCCTGCCGCCCGCTCCCCATGTCCTTGACCGCCGCCTTTCCGGCAGCTATCTCCTCTTCACCGATGATGACCGTAAAAGCCGCGCCCAGGCGGTCGGCCTGCTTCATCTGTCCCTTCATCTTCCTTCCGGCGTAATCCATGTCCACCGAGAGGCCTTCCTGCCGCAACCGGTGCACAAGTGGCACGACCAGTTCCCTCGCCTCCGGGCCCATGGTGACGAGAAAGACGCCGATTCCAACCTCGGGTACGCTGATTCCTTCCGATTCGAGCGCCAGCACGATGCGCTCCAGCCCGGTGCCGAACCCGACCGCCGGCGTGGCGGCGCCGCCAAGCTCCTCCACCAGGCGGTCATAGCGCCCGCCGCCGCCGATGCCCTTCTGCGCTCCCAGCCGGGCGCACTCGAACTCGAAAGTGGTCTTAGTATAATAATCGAAACCGCGCACGAGGGTACCATCGACCCGGTAGCTTCGGCCCAGGCTGTCAAGGTATCCCCGCAAGGCGCTGAAATCATCCTGGCAGGACTGGCACAGGGAATCCACCAGCAGCGGCGCGCGCTCCAGCTCTGCCACGCACTGCTCGACCTTGCAATCGAAGACCCTGAGCGGGTTCAGCCGGGCTCGCTCCAGGCAGTCGGGGCAAAAGGCTCCCGCCCTCTCGTCGAGGAACGAACTGAGCTCCTTCTGGAACGGCTCCCGGCAGGCAGGGCAGCCCATGCTGCCCAGGCGCAGCTCCACGCCCGGCACCTCCAGGGCCTCATAGAGGTCAGAGAGCATCATTATCATCTCGGCGTCCAGCGAGGGATCGCCGGAACCGATCGCCTCGGCCCCCAGCTGGTAGTGCTCCCGGAATCGCCCCGCCTGGGGGTTCTCGAAACGATACATCCGCTCGGCGTACCAGAGTTTCACCGGCTGGGGCAGCTTGTGCATGCCATGCTGGATATAGGCCCGCACCACCGGGGCGGTCCCTTCGGGTTTGAGCGTCAGGCTGCGGCCCCCCTTGTCCTCGAAGGTATACATCTCCTTGCGGACGATGTCAGAGGAAGACCCCACGCCCCTCTCGAAAAGGCCGGTGTCCTCGAAGGCAGGGGTCCCGATCCTTTGGTAGCCCGCTGATGAGAATATGGCGGCAGCCGTGGTCCGCACCAGCTCCCTGAGGGGCTGGTCAGCCGGCAAGACGTCGTATGTACCCTTGGGGCCTCTCACCTTCACCAGCCCAGGTCGGCAAGGAACGGGTTGCCCTGCTTCTCGCCGCCGATGGTAGTGGCGTTACCGTGACCGGGATAGACGATGGTGTCATCGGGGAACCTCATCATGAGCTTCTTGACGGACGCAGCCAGCTCCTCGAAGGAGCCCCCGGGGAGGTCGGTCCTCCCCACCGAGCCGCTGAAGAGCAGGTCGCCGCAGAACAGCCCGCCGTAGGCATGGTAGGTGAGCGACCCGGGCGTATGGCCCGGCGTCGCGATCACTTCGACGCTCACCGGGCCGAAATCCAGTTTCTCCCCACCCGCGAGGACCACCCCGACATCCGCCGCGTCGAACTCCGGCATCCCCGGGAAGAGGACATAGCTGTCGGGGTCGGACAGGACCGCCCTCGCCTCGGCGCTGCCGTGGATTGCGGCGCCTGTGGCAGACGCCACTTCAGCCGCCGCCCCGAGGTGATCGGAATGCCCGTGGGTCAAAAGGATGGCTGCCACCCTGATGCCGTTGCGGCTGATGACTTCGTTGATGATCATGCCGTCCTCACCAGGGTCTATCACGATGCCTTCCCGAGACTCATCATCGTAAATCGTGTAGCAGTTGCCCTGCAGCGGCCCCACCGGACTGGTTATCAGTCCCAAACCCATTCAGCATCTCCCATGCAAGCGATGACCGGACGCCTAAAGCTAACAAATTGGCCAATCATGAGCAACATCGGAGCTGGCGCCGGACCGGCGCTGCTGTCACAGTTCGACCAGGCGCCAGCCTGCTTCCGGCGGGACCAGCGCGATGCTGATGGCAGCGGCCACCCTGGCGGCCGCGGCAGCGCCGCTTTCGGGACTGGAGGCGTGCACGCTTGCGAGGAGATCACCGGCGGATACCTCATCGCCGGCGACGGTCTCGATCCTGACGCCCACCGCGGAATCGACCCGGTCCCCTTTCTTCAGCCTGCCGGCGCCGAGATCGCGCGCCGCCAGGCCGACCTCCAGGGCATCTACAACTCCCACGAAGCCGCTACGGTCTGCCCTCACAGTCAGGACATGGGAGGCCTGGGGCAAGGCCCCGGGGTTATCGATGAAAGCCGTGTCGCCCCCCTGGGCCTCGACCCATTCACCGAACTTTGCCAGCGCCGCTCCTTCGGCCAGGCGCTGGTCCAGCAATTCACCGGCTGCGTCCCCGGATAGACCCGCATCCGAGGATTCCAGGGACAGGACCGCAAGCTTCCTGACCACCGCCATCAGGTCAGGCGGCCCTTCTCCCCTGAGGGCTTCCACCGCCTCCGCTACCTCCAGGGCGTTGCCGACGGCCCGCCCCAGGGGCGCGTCCATGGGGGATATGATCCCCCGCACGGCGATGCCCCTGGCCTCGCCGATCATCTTCATGAGGCTGAAGACGCCGGCAGCCTGCCCGCGGTTCCTGATGAAAGCCCCCCGGCCCATCTTGACGTCCATCACCACCGCGGCTGCTCCTGAAGCGATCTTCTTGCTCATGATGCTGGCGGCCACCAGCGGGTTGGAGTCCACTGTGGCGGTAACGTCGCGCAGGGCATATATCCTGCCGTCAGCGGGCGCCAGCCTGCTGCTCTGGCCGGCGACGCAGACCCCGACTGTGCCCAGCAACTCCCGGAAACGCTCCGGCCCCATCTCGGTTACAAAGCCCGGGATCGATTCCAGCTTGTCGATGGTCCCGCCGGTATGGCCCAGGCCACGGCCGGACATCTTGCCGAAGATGACGCCGCACGAGGCGACCAGCGGCGCCAGCACCATGGTGACCTTGTCGCCCACGCCGCCCGTACTGTGCTTGTCCACCACAGGCCGCCCCAGGACGCCCAGGTCGAGCCTTTCCCCGGAGGCGACCTCGGCATCGTTGAGCGCCAGCGTCTCTGCCGGCGTGAGACCGCGAAACACGACAGCCATCAGCCAGGCCGACATCTGGTAGTCGGGCATGTCACCGCACATGAAACCCGAAACCAGCTGCGAAAGCTCTTCTCCGGTATGCTCGCCGCCATCCCTCTTTTTCTGTATCAACCCTGCGAAGTCGGCCATGATGGCTCCTTTTGCCTTTGAGGGAACGCACTCTGTCTGGAGTTTTTTTATCTTATTCCAGCGAGACGGTAAAAGCAGGCCCTGTTGGCGCTCGGCCTTCCCTTTGCACTCCTTGACCCCTCGTGCCACTTTCACTGACGGGCAACAACGACCTCACGCAGGCAAAGAGCAGGGCTGCCACACGGACAGCCCTGCTCTGTGATCATCTCCTTCTTGTTTCGTTTACGGTGTCATGGCGGCTATCGAGGCATCCAGCAGGGACTTGGTGTAGCCCGGGTTGTGGACGCCCTTGCTGCCGTCTTCCTCGGCGACGTAGATCCAGTTCCAGAGGGCATAT